>JBDTVX010000140.1:0-12946 GCA_040007015.1 Ferruginibacter sp.
TGCGCATAAATTCAAGCAGGCTGCGGGCATCGTCATCACTTAAATTTTGATTGGGCATACGAACCATACATAGTTCAAGCATCGCCTGGGCTTTGGGATCTTTGTCTATCATGGCATCAGTGTTGGTCACAAAATTCATGATCCACTCTGGTTTGTGGCGTGAAGTAACACCTTTCCAGCCCGGGCCTACTAATTTTTCGTCGGTCATTTTGTGGCAGGACGTACATTTCAGATCAGCTATTTTCTCACCTTTTGCAGCAATTGCGGCATCCAGTTTATCACTAAGTTTTACATCCTTGAATTTGCCTTCACCGCGATTGGGATCATAAGTAGGATTTTTACTTCCGGGATTGTCCACCGTTTCCCCTGATTCAGGAGTTGTGGCAGCTACGGGAGTTGCAGATTTGTCGTTTTCCGCCGCCCCGCCGCAAGCAGCAAAAAAGAATGCCATTGAACAAATGATAGTGATTTTTTTCATATTTGAATTTTTGATTTCTTTTGCAAAATTAACAAGTTTAAATAACAGTCCGGTGATTGTAATCATCATAAAGCAAGATAAAACATGATTTATATCATATTTTATGCCTTTTCCTGGTATATAGCGGGGAAATAAAAATTTAGTTCTTAAAACTTATTTTATTTTTGAATGGATCGTTAAAAAAATTGTAAAGCTAAATATGGATAAGGGCGCATTTAAAACAAGCAAATGGATCCAGGTATCGCTCATTAATTTTTGTTTGGTGGCGCTGGCCGGTATAACAATGCGGTTTAAAATTAATTTTCCATTACCCTTTGTAAATCAAAAATACCTGCTGCATGCTCATTCGCATTTTGCATTTACAGGTTGGGTTGCACTGGTGTTAATGGCCCTGATGGTGAACTACCTGCAGCGGCAAAACATAAACACCAATTATAAAAGATACCATTGGATATTATTAGCGAATTGCATAGCCGCATATGGAATGTTTTTTTCGTTTATTGCGGAAGGCTATGCTTTTTACTCAATTACATTCTCCACGCTTTCAATTTTTGTTGGGTATGTTTTTGTTTTTTATTTCTGGCAGGATATAAATAAAGTGAAGGATGCCTCCCATGCCCCCAAATGGTTTAAGACAGCTTTGGTAATTTGGGCCATTTCTTCTTTGGGTGCGTTTACTCTTGCATGGTTAATGGCCAATCATATTAAAATACAGGATTATTATTTTGGCGCCATTTATTTTTTCCTTCATTTTCAATATAACGGATGGTTTTTATTTGTTTGCTTTGGACTCTTGTTTTCTTATTTGTACAACCAGGGATTTACGCTTGTTGCCGGTATAAGTAAAAAACTATATATAATAATGGCCGTAACTGTTTGGCCTGCTTATTTTCTTTCAGTTCTTTGGTTGAAACTTCCAAAAATATTGCATTTGATCGCTGATATTGCAGGTATACTGCAATTACTTGTGCTGTTTTATTTCATACAATTATTCCCGGTTATAAAAAAGCAGGTACTAAACAGGTTTACTGCAACAACAAAGTATTTATGGATAATGGCAGCCACTTCTTTTATATTAAAGATCATTTTACAGACGCTTTCCGTTATTCCTTTTTTTAGTCATTTTGCATTTAGTTTCAGACCGATAGTCATTGGATATTTACATTTATCCTTTTTAGGAATTATTAGTTTTTTCATTCTTGGTTATATAGACCAGTTTTTACATGGGATCAAAAACGCTTTATCAAAAACCGGGGTTGTAATTTTTGTAATGGGTGTACTGGTACAGGAAATTATTTTAATGATCCAGGGCCTTGAGGCGCTTGAACTTGAGCCGTTCCGTTTTGCAAACATGATCTTATTTTTTGCAGCAATATTAATGGGCGCCGGGTTGTTCTGGATTTGCTTAAAAATGAACAGGCTGAAACAACCTGTTATGTGATTTTATTTAAATATTATCCTTTTTAAATATTGGGCCCGGGAACAAGGGTTTTGTCTAAGCCTTATGGCTTGATGGATTCTTTATTCTTTTGATTATTACAAAAGAAAATTAAAATGTTTTCCTTATGCACCCAATTTTTTTAGAAATGCTTTTTTATGATTTTAGTCATGAACCGATAAATAATCAGGTAATAAAAGTATTTATATACTTTTATTATTTACCTTTGTTTTCTAATTAAAATAAAAAACAATTATATGCAAACAATAGAAGTTGAAAACATCCTGGATGTAACCTTACTGGAACCACGCCAGAAACATCCGACCATTTTTGTTCGTTTCGATGAACTAAATGAAGGCGAAACCCTGACCATTCACAACGATCACGATCCCAAACCGCTTTATTACCAGTTGTTAGGCGAAAGAGGTAATATATTTACCTGGGAATATCTTGAAGAGGGCCCGGAATGGTGGAAAGTAAATATAACAAAACGTATAACGGGTGAGAATGATGAAACCCTGGGACAGATTGCAGCAAAAGATTTACGGAAAGCAGGCGTCTTTAAAAAATATGGCCTTGATTTTTGTTGTGGGGGAAAAAAAACGGTTAAAGAGGCCTGTGCAGAAAAGGGTTTGGATGTAACAAAAATTGAACAGGAATTACAGCAAGCCGATAAAATTGCTGCAAGCCAGCCATTGCCATACGGTGATTGGAGCCTTGATTTCCTGGCTGATTTTATTGTAAACACACATCATAGTTATGTGAAAAAAACACTGCCTGAATTAAGAGCCTACGCCAGAAAAGTGGCAGGTGTGCACGGCAGTCATCACCCCGAATTACTTACCATTTATCAATTAGTAGAAGAGGTAAATGCCGAATTATCAGCTCACCTGGTTAAAGAAGAAAAAATATTGTTTCCTTACATTAAAGAACTGGTAGCTGCAAACGGTCAATCGAAACTTAATCCTGCAATTCATTTTGGTACCGTTCAAAATCCAATCAACATGATGGAGGCGGAGCATGAAATGGTAGGAAAAAACCTGGCCGAAATTAGAATACTTTCCAACAATTTTACATTGCCCGAAGATGCCTGTGCCAGTTATAGTTTGTTGTACAGGATGCTCGATGAATTTGAAGACGACCTGCATATCCATATCCACCTCGAAAATAATATACTGTTCCCGAAGGCATTGCAACTGGAAAAAAAAATAAACCATGAAAGCGCATAAACCAATAAAACGCCACCAGGCACTTGTTTCATTTTCCAAAGACCATCACTTCGGCTTATTGCTGGTTTGGAAAATAAGACAGGGCCTGGATAATATTGTCAACCCGGAGCGTATCAGTAACTATGTTCTTTATTGTTTTGAAGAAGACCTTCAGCATCATTTTAAAGGAGAGGAGCAACTGATGTTTTGCAGGCTTCCCGCCGATGATGTATTAAGGCAACAGGCCGAAAACGAGCATGCATCTATTTATGGCCTGGTAAAACAGATTGTAACCAATAAAGTGAACCTGGCGTTGTTAAAACAATTTGCCGATACGCTGGAAAATCATATTCGCTTTGAAGAAAGGATACTGTTTCCTTATATGCAGGAAAAATTACAGCCTGGAGATTTAGAAGTAATTTCAACTTATGAAGGCGCTTTGGCAGGTGATGTGGATTCCCGCTGGGGAGACCGGTTTTGGGAAAAAAAATTAACTCCGCCTTAAAATAAGAATGAATGGGTGAAAAATGTATAGTGATGCAGTCTACGTGTGGTCATTGGATAAAATTCACCAACCACCTTCGCTTACAATAAATACTTCCAACAATGATCATCCACGCCAATACAAAGATTGCAGGCATTTTAAAACAATGTCCTGATGCACTGGAGGCAATAATAAGCATTAGCCCCAGATTTGAGAAACTCAGGAACCCGGTACTTCGTAAATTAATGGCCGGCAGAACGAGTATAGCAATGGCTTCAAAAATAGGAGGGTGCCAGGCAACTGATTTTTTTAGCAAATTGAAGCCACTGGGTTTTGAAATTGATAATGATATGGTGCCTGCGGATAAAGGTAGAACTGAGCGACCTGTCTTTATGAGCAATTTGCAGCAGTACCTGGTAACTGAACTGGATGTACGGCCAATCATTGTATCGGGTAAAGATCCGCTTGGTATTATCATTGAAAAAATTAAATCCATACAGCCCGGGCATATTCTTAAAATCATAAATAGCTTTTATCCCCAACCCCTCATCCTTTTATTGGAAAAACAAAATTTTGAATCATTTGCTGATGTTATTGACGATAACCTGGTAGAAACCTATTTTTATAAAAAGGATGCAACTGTTATTGAACAAAAAACAACAGTTGAAACCAACGAAGGATGGGATGATATTATGAAACGGTTTAAAAATAGTTTGCAAACAATTGATGTAAGACTGCTGGAAATGCCAATGCCAATGATGACGATATTGGATTCGCTCGATAAGTTGCCTGCAGAAGCGGCCTTGTTTGTTTACCACAAAAGGATACCGGTATTTTTACTTCCGGAATTGGCGGATAGAAAATTCAGCTACCGGTTCAAAGAGATCAGCGACGGGGATGTGCAGCTGTTAATTTTCAAATAATGATTGCAGCCGCTACCAAAACAAACCCGGTTCCTAATACTTCTCACAAAGTAGTTCTGCCATTTTATATCTTTGCGGCTTTGTCATTTTTGGCTTCAGTTATCCTGATGATTTTTTCTACTACGGCCTTTACACAGCATTATTTTAATCCGCATGTCTTAGCTATTACGCATGTTATGGCGCTTGGCTGGGGCACAATGATCATCCTGGGCGCCAGTCACCAACTGGTGCCGGTATTGATAGAAGGAAAATTGTTCAGTAATGCACTTGCATCCATTTCTTTTGCGCTGGCAGCGGTAGGTATTCCGCTGCTGGTATATAGCTTTTTTGTATTTGATATGGGGTTGCCAGCCCGTTGCGGAGGGATATTGATCAATGCCGCTATTCTTTCCTATATTATTAATCTTGCGGTTAGTATTTCAAAAAGTAGAAATGAAAATGTGCATGCTGTATTTGTTGTTACGGCGGCTTGCTGGTTGCTGGCAACAGCAATGGCAGGGCTTTTACTCATTTATAATTTCGAATACCCATTGCTATCGGGCAATTCGCTCAGTTACCTGCCGCTACATGCGCACCTGGGAATAATCGGTTGGTTTTTATTATTGATTATTGGCGTAGGATCAAGGCTGATACCGTTATTCCTTATTTCAAAATATAACAATACAAAACTGCTATGGGCCATCTATTTGCTTATTAATATTGGCATACTAGCTTTTATTGGATTGTTTCTATATTTTCCAATAACATTTTTTTACCTGTTGCCTGTTATATTTGTTTTAACGGGTGTATTATTATTCGGGTATTATTGCTACCAGTCGTACAAAAAAAGAATAAGAAAGCAGGTGGATGAACAAATGAAAATTTCTATTTTATCTGTTTTGATGACCGTTTTGCCATTGCTTATGCTGATCATTATTATTGGATTCACGCTGGCGGTTTCAAATAATGCCGGTTTAGTGATGACTTATGGCTTTATGATCTTCTTCGGATGGATAACGGCGATTATCCTGGGGATGACTTTTAAAACACTTCCTTTTATTGTCTGGAACAAGGTGTATCATAAAAGGTCGGGTTTGGGACAAACACCTAATCCCAAAGAATTATTCAGTTCAACCGTATTCAGGGGGATGGCTATTGCTTACCTTGCGGGGTTTGTATTATTTGCGGCAGGTATCCTCCTTTCTAATTTGCTGGTTTTAAAAACAGCAAGCATGTTTTTGTTGATAGCAGCCGTCCTGTATAACCTGAACGTATTTAAAATAATAGTACATCAACCTGCGGCTAAATGAATATAATTACCAATAATAATATTAAATGCACGATTGCAATAGTGGTATTGGAAAGTGTGGTAGATCCGGAAATAGGTTTGAATGTAGTTGATCTTGGTTTGATCTACCAGGTTGATTTTGATGAGCCCTCAAGAAAAATATATGTTTCGATGACATTGACGACACAATTTTGTCCTATGGGGGAATCAATTGTGAATGGCGTTACACAAGCCCTTCAGGCTGCTTTCCCGGATGATGAAGTAAATATTGAATTGACATTTGATCCGCCCTGGAACCATGAACGGATATCAGAAGAGGGACAACAATTTTTAAACGAATAAAATATGCTGAGCTTAACTTGTAAAACCGCCGTTAAAGCCGTTATTTATCTTGCCTCGAAATATGAGTCGGGCGCCAATGCCGGTATTAAAGAAATTGCTGAATATATTGATGCCAGTGAACATACGGTTGGTAAGCTATTACAAACACTGGTAAAAGCAAAGGTGATCAACAGTATCAAAGGTCCATCCGGCGGATTCTATATTTCAAAGGAACAATTGAACCAACCCGTCATCCACGTTGTGAAAGCTATTGATGGCGAACGGGTATTTAAGGAGTGTGGATTAGGGCTAAGCAAATGCTCGGCAACACATCCTTGCCCTATGCACGACCAATATAAAGTTGCAAGAGATATTCTGGAAAATCTTTTCAGGAAGAATAAGATAACAGATCTGTGCGAGCCCGTAAATAGCGGTGAAGCTTACCTGGTAGGATAGTGTGTGCGGGAAATTTAGTTATTAGTGTTCCAGGTAACCAATCATGTCAATTCAATTAAATTATTGATTCTTCATAAAAGCTTATAAACCCGGGCAGTCTTTTATCTATGATTTAGCAATTGCAAAGGATATTTATGATTCTTCGGGCAGCTATTTTTAAAAATTGATGTTCATTATTAATGGGTATAATATCGTATTCCGGTTAGATCAGGGTTTATCTTCATTTGTTAGCAATGTCAATGCTTTATCATCCAGGATGATAATATTTTTATTGTTAATTTTTATTAAATCCTTCTGTACAAACTCATTCAATATTCTGAAAACAGTTTCATAGGTGGTGGCTGCATAAGAAGCGAGATGCTGCCTGCTTAACAATATATCAATGGATCCATCAGCCGCTGTCCCAAATTTATTTTTTAGTGCAAGAAGGGAAAATGCGATACGGCCTTTAACCTGCATATGTGCCAGGTTGTTCATTTTTCTTTCAGATCGTTGTAGTTCTTCAGCGTAAAACATTAATAGCTTTATAGTAAAATCATTGTTGACGATAATCGTCGTTTTGAAAAATTGCAGGTCAATAAAACAAACAGTAGTTGCCTCCAGTGCGGTGCCCGATATAGGATATTTTGTTTCATAGCCCAGTCCCCGGTGACCGATGATGTCGCCCCCTTTGGCAAAGCGGATGATGAGTTCTTTTTCTTTACCCCATTTTTTATGGATCTTTACAGCTCCCTGGTAAACAAAATAAATCCCTTTTACTTCTTCTCCTTCTCTAAAAATGCGATCACCTTTTTTATAATAGATTGTTTTTTTATTGGCCTCGATAGCGGGTATCCATTCGGGTAGGCAAAACCTGCATAAAAAGCATATTTTATCACCGCAATTCGTTTTGTTTTTTTTCATTAAGCGAAAGTAACGAGCTAATGCGGGTTTCAGAAAAGAATGTCACCTATTTTTTAAGAACTATCAACTACCTGGTTTATCTATCAAAATATTTTTGAGTGATATAATTCTGAATGTAATGGGCTACGTAAATTTGATAAGGTAGTAGTGCATGAAGTACTAAAGCGCAATAGAATGGTGTAATGGCAAGGCAAATCGTTTTGTAAAAAATCGGGAGGTGAACAAATATAAAAAAGGGTGATGATCCCAATGAGGCAGCTGGTAATTGTTTAAACGTTTTGTTGCAATGGGTTTTTAAGTTCTTCTCTTTATAGAAGAATTAAAGTTGCGGAAATATTTTTCCTGGTCGTCCCTTAGTGGAATGAATAAAGTGTTGAGCTGATCCAGGATAAACTTAATGCTGTATTTTAGCGATTTCTATGACTGGTATAATTGCAAGGTATGCTGCAATCCTTTTGAACTATAAATAGCACAAAGTGGCTCCGGTTCATTTCTATTGGAAAAAACGAATGCATCATAATTTTGGTTTTGCCTGTAACTTTCGGCCAATTGATAAATGATTGTGGCTTCCATCACCGGCAAATCACAAGCCAATATAAAAAGGTCTTCACAGGGATAGCGCATGTGAACGCTTAACAAGCCACAAAGCGGACCTCCTATATTCAAAGATGGTTCATCCGTTATTAAATCCGATGGATCAAAAACAACCGAATAATCATTGAATTGTGTATGGTTAACAGATAATACAACAGGGATTTTCAAAACCCCTATTTTATTTACGGCTGTTTGTGCCCAGGTAGTTGCCTGGAGCTGTATCAGGCCTTTATCTGTACCCATTCTTTTGCTTTCTCCACCACATAAAATAACACCAGGCATAACCGCTATTTATTTGTAAGTGCGCTATTTTGATGGCGATGTCAACCTTCCTGGTTTTTGTGATTACCAGCTGCCTCCTGCACCAATTGTTTTAGCACTTCAATTCCGGAAAGATACTGTTTTCCTATTTGAGAGGTGTTTTATACCGGATAGAAATGGATTATTCACAGAAAAGTAATAAGTTCTTTTTTGAGGCTTGTATCGTTCCATGAAATGCAAGGGCCGGCCAGCAATAACCGAAAATCGAAACTCAATATCCAACTTGCAATGTTTTTCCTTAATTTTAAAAACAGGAATGGTGACTGGTATTTAATTAACAATAGAGAACATGGCGAAAAAAAGCGCACCACCGGATAAACAGGTGCAAAAAGGCCCGGGCATATTGAGCTTGCTGAAACCATACCGGCGCATGATTTTTGTACTTATTTTTTTTGCATTGCTCAGCAATGGTATCAACCTGGCTATACCCAGGATAATCGCCGGAGGTATTGATGCTTATCCATCCCATTATGTATTGCAGGATGTATTGATTAAATTTTTATCAGCGGCGATAATCATTTTTATTTTTACCTGGTTGCAAACGGTGGTACAAACCAATACATCCGAAAGAGTGGCGAGGGATCTCCGTTCAAAACTTGCCAACAAAATTTCCCGGCAGAGTTATGCATTTATTGAAGCCGCCAATCCCTCCAAATTACTCACCAATCTCACAGCCGATGTTGATTCCATCAAGTTGTTTGTTTCACAGGCGATTGTTTCCATTGCGTCTTCACTCATCATCATTATCGGCGCCTGTATTATGCTTTGCAGCATCAACTGGAAACTTGCGTTAACCACTATCTCCATTATACCCATCATTGGAGGAGCATTCTATTTAGTGCAGAAAAAAGTACGTGTCATATTTATAAAAAGCAGGCAGGTGATCGACAGGCTGAATAAAGTGATCAATGAAAGCATTCTTGGTGCGGCGCTTATCCGTGTTATCAACTCGCAGCAACCTGAATATGAAAAATTTATTGCCGCCAATACAGAGGCAAAAAACCTGGGGTTAAGCATATTGCGACTGTTTGCCTGGCTGATACCGGTAATTGTACTAACAGCGAGTTTAGCGGGAATTACAATACTTGCCCTGGGCGGTCATTTTGTAATCATTAACACCATGAGCCTTGGAAATTTTGCGGCGTTTAACAGTTACCTGTCCCTGCTTATATTTCCCATTATTATCATAGGTTTTATGAGCAATGTGATCATACAGGCAACGGCCAGTTACCAGCGGATTAATGGATTGCTCGACCTGCCGGAAATACCGGATAGCGGCACCATAAAAGATTCATTGAAAGGAAATATTTCTTTAAGCAATGTGTCGGTAATATACGGGGGAAAGCCTGCATTGAGGAACATCAGCTTTTCTGTCAGCAGTGGTTCCACCCTGGCTATTATTGGCCCTACGGCCGCAGGTAAAACACAATTGCTTTATTTGATGACAGGATTGATAAAAGCAAATGAGGGAACTGTGGAGTTTGACGGCAAAAGTATTGATAGCTATAACAAAGAAAATTTTTACAGCCATGTCGGTTTTGTTTTCCAGGATAGTATCATATTTAATATGAGCATCCGCGAAAACATTGCATTCAGCGACAAGGTTACGGACGAATCGCTTGCAATGGCAATCGACACTGCCGAGTTAAGAGATTTTATCAATTCACTTCCCGGCAAGCTGGATACGATCGTTTCTGAACGAGGTACAAGTTTATCCGGCGGTCAAAAACAGCGCATCATGCTGGCGAGAGCATTGGCCATCAACCCGACCATATTATTGCTGGATGATTTTACCGCAAGGATAGATACACATACCGAGTTAAAAATATTAAATAACATCAGGCAAAATTATCCCGGTATCTCACTTATTTCAATAACCCAAAAGATAGCCTCCATTGAGCATTTTGATCAAATAATTGTACTGATGGAAAGTGAGATCGTAGCAACAGGAATGCATAAAGAGCTAATGACTTCAAGCCCCGAATACGTACAGATATATGATTCACAACAAAGCACCAGTAATTATGAATTATGATCTCAATGATATTTCAGCGAAGCAGGAAAAAGCTTCCACGCTGACCATATTAAAAAACCTGTTGGGCATGATAACAGAGGAGCGAAAAAATCTCTTACTGGCATTCCTGGCAATTATAACAAATTCCGGGCTAAACCTGCTAAGCCCTTTTATTGTTGGTCATACGATCGACACTTATATAGTTCATAAAAATTATCATGGCGTATTAATGAATGCAGGTTTATTGCTGGGGATGTCGCTGGTTGCTTTTTTTGCGAGTTACCTGCAAACAAGACTAATGGGCGGGGTAGGACAAAGAATGTTATTTAAACTGCGCAATACTATTTTTAATAAAATACAGGAATTGCCGCTCGTATTCTTTAACCAAAATAAAGCGGGTGATCTCATTTCAAGGGTGAACAACGATACGGATAAAATAAACACGTTCTTTTCACAATCGCTGATGCAGTTTATAGGTTCCCTTGTTACGATGACCGGCGCAGGTATCTTTTTATTAGTTATAAATTTCCGTTTGGGAATTGCTACCCTGGTGCCTGGGCTGTTGATATTTATTTTTACAAAAGCCACTTCGCAATGGGTGAAGAAAAAAAATGCGGCAAGCCTTAAAACTACAGGAGGCCTCAGTGCAGAGATACAGGAAAGCCTGAATAATTTTAAAGTGATCATTGCGTTCAACCGCAGGGACTATTTTAGAAAACGTTTTGAAGAAGCCAATACGAAAAACTATATTAGCTCGAAAGCCGCGGGTATTGCCAATAATGTATTTATACCGGTATATGGATTCTTCGCAAGCACCGCACAACTAATCGTACTCACAGCGGGTATATTTCTTATTTCAACCGGCAGTTTTTCAATAGGGTTGCTGATAAGTTACCTGGCTTACGCAACAAATTTTTATAACCCGCTGCGCCAGCTTGCCGCTTTGTGGACAAACTTCCAGGTAGCGATGGCGGGCGCTGACAGGGTATCGCATATATTGAACATGGAATCAGACCTGCCGGTGATCAAAGCAGGTGGTCAACAAAAAAATTCTTCTCTTTTGCAATTCAGTAATGTACATTTTGGATACCCCGGTGGCAGGGAAATATTGCACAATATTAATTTTATTCTTGAGCCAGGTAAAACTTATGCATTGGTAGGGCCAACGGGTGGTGGTAAAACAACCACTGCATCGTTACTGGCGAGATTGTATGATCCTTCAAAAGGGCAGGTACTGCTGAATGGAACAGATATCAGGGCCTACACACCTGCAGAACGCTCAAAAAAAATCGGGTTTATTTTACAGGAGCCATTTCTTTTTACAGGCACGGTGCGTGAAAATATTTTGTATGGTAATGAACAGTACGCGGCCTATTCCAGTCAGCAACTTGAGGAAGTAATTACAGAAGCCAACCTGCAAAGCCTGCTGGATATTTTTGAAAGCGGACTTGATACAAACGTGACATCCGGTGGCGAAAGCATCAGCCTGGGACAAAAACAACTGATTGCCTTTATGCGTGCAGTTTTAAGAAATCCCGACCTGCTTATACTGGATGAGGCCACCGCTAATATTGATACCATTACAGAACAGTTGCTTCAAAATATTCTCAATAAGTTACCGGAAGCAACAACCCGGGTTATAATTGCGCACCGGTTAAATACCATAAAAAATGCCGATGTGATATTTTTTGTAAATGCGGGTGAAGTGATGGCCGCGGGTTCTTTTGATCATGCGGTAGATATGCTTTTACATGGAAAGAGAGCGAGCTAACGCGAGTGTCGGAATAATTTAAAAATTCAGCAATGAGAAAATTTAAAGTGAATGAAGGCCACAGTTAATCATTTTTATATTTTTGAAAGAGGACTTAATAAATAATAAACTATTTAATTGCTACATTTGAATTTAAGTGTTTAGCATACTGTAAATAAAATGATAACTAAAAAATTTAAATACTCTTTCCCTCATAAAAAGAAATTTATTATTGCCTTTATTATTTTTCTTACCGGTAGTGTTAGCATGTGCTTATCAGCCCAAAGTATTACCCAATCAGTAGCTAACAAACCTGCTGAAACTGAATCTTTTTGGTTATGGAATTTCCTTGGCCGCCTTCATCCGGGTATGGTTCACTTCCCGGTGGGGCTGATCTTAATTGCAGCCATCTTTGAGCTGTTTACTTTAAAAAATTTTAATTCGAAGTTGCGCCCGGGCATAAATTTACTGGTAATTGCCGGCGCCCTATCAGCGGTTGTTTCCGCTGTTTTAGGATTGTTGCTGGCACGAAATGGCGACTATGGTAAAAATATCCTGGCAATCCATCAATGGGCAGGCATCGCTACAGCCTGTCTTGGAGGGCTTGCCGTATTTTTTCTTTTACGCATTCGCAGCAGAAAGCTGCCAGGCCTGTTAAAAACATATCGCGGTATATTGTTTTTTACAGCAGTTGGGGTATCGGTGGCGGGCCATTTTGGAGGCTCGTTAACGCATGGCAGCGATTATCTTTCAGAAACATTTCCATGGAGCGAAGATTATAAACCGGTT
>JBDTVX010000141.1:0-12910 GCA_040007015.1 Ferruginibacter sp.
TAATATAATTTTTGCCTTGTTTCCTTTCTTATTACTTCTTCGTCACTCAGCGCGGTCTTTGCTTTTACATCCCAGTTGATCATTCTTTTGCCGCGGTAAATACTCCCTTTATTATGCAGTGCAACAAATACTTTGATAACAGATTTGGAATAGTCCTCATCCATTGTAAAGGCAACCCTGTTCCAGTCGGGACTGCAACCCAATTTTTTTAATTGTTGTAAAATGATACCTCCATACTTTTCTTTCCATTCCCAGGCATACCCTAAAAACTCATCCCTGCTTAAAGAAGATTTCGCTATCCCCCTTTCCCGCAGCATGGCTACTACTTTTGCTTCAGTGGCAATGGAGGCGTGGTCGGTTCCGGGTACCCAACAGGCATTTTTGCCGTGCATGCGCGCCCTGCGGATCAATATGTCCTGGATGGTATTATTCAGGGAATGTCCCATATGTAATACACCTGTTACATTGGGCGGGGGCATTACAATCGTATATGAGTCCCTTTCGTCCGGTACACTGTTGAAATATCCCTTATTGAGCCAATGATGGTACCAATTTACTTCAACTTCGTTGGGGACATAATTTTTTGACAATTCCATTATTAATAATTAATCATTTAAGAAGAACAGGGCCACTGCCTGTTTCTACAAGTTTCCATTTTAAATAATTGCAAATGTACGAATTGACATTTCATTTATTACACGCCTATCGCAGGCGATCAATAAACGGACGAAGAAATCCGTGCCTGGTGAAGGAGTAACAGCACGGTGTTCGAAGATATCTAAACCAGTTAAAGGAGTTGGACGCATTTATCTATATTTGCAGGCTTAAAATCATTTTTTGCAAACTGTTCAACAAAATCTCCGGCTCCAAAAAATTATTACCGGTATCGGTATAATACTTTTTATCATGAAAGTAATAGCCTGGTACCTGACCGGTTCCGTGGCTATTTTAACGGATGCATTGGAAAGCACTGTTAATGTGATCGCAGGCTTAATTGGGGTGTACAGCTTATATGTAAGCGCCAAACCGAAAGACTGGGATCATCCTTATGGGCACGGAAAAGCAGAATTTTTATCAGCAGCGATTGAAGGTACCCTTATTTCAATCGCCGGGCTGTTCATTATTTACCAGGCGATCAATAGTCTCATTCATCCCCGTATTATTCAAAAACTAGATTATGGGATTTTGCTTGTTGCTATTACGGGCATCATCAATTATATCGCGGGGTTTGTCTGTATTAAAACAGGCAAAAGGAACAGCTCGCTGGCGCTGGTGGCCAGCGGTAAACATTTACAAACAGATACCTACACAACCATCGGTATAATCATTGGCCTGGTGCTGCTGTACTTTTTAAAATTATGGTGGATAGATAGCACCGTGGCCATCCTGTTTGCTTTCATCATTATGTTTACAGGGTACAAGATCATCAGAAGTTCTGTGTCGGGCATTATGGATGAAACAGATACCACCCTTATAAATAAAATGGTTTCAATGTTAAATGATAACCGGAGAGACAACTGGATAGACCTGCACAATCTCCGTATTATTAAATATGGCGGCACTCTCCATATCGACTGCCATCTTACCGTTCCCTGGTACCTGAATGTACGGGATGCCCATGTTGAGATCGACGCATTGTCGAAATTTGTAAAAGAGGAATTGGGTGAATCGATAGAATTATTTGTGCACAGTGATCCATGCCTGAATTTTAGCTGTAATATATGCAGCAAGCAAGATTGCAATGTGCGACAGCACCCGTTCAAGAAAAAAATTGAGTGGACGATTGAAAATGTTTCAAAAGATAAAAAACATCATTTGTGACGGAACTGGATGATTTATATTGGAGCAACAGGTACGCTGATCATACCTGCACATGGGATGCAGGTGCCGTTACTACTCCCTTAAAGGATTATTTCGATCAGTTGACTGATAAAAATATTGCCATACTGGTGCCGGGCTGCGGCAACAGTTATGAAGCTGAATATTTGCTAAAGCAGGGATTTACCAATATTACCCTGATAGATATTTCAACAACACTATGTAAAAAGCTGGAAGTAAAATTCGCTGCTTATCTTTCTTTGGGGTTAACAATTATTTGCACTGATTTTTTTGATCACCACGGTCAATATGACCTGGTAATAGAGCAGACTTTTTTTTGCGCCTTGCATCCATCGAAAAGAAATGCCTATGTTGAAAAAATTCATGAAATATTAAAACTCAATGGCAAACTCGCTGGTGTGTTATTTAATAAAGATTTTAGTGATGGCCCGCCATTTGGCGGCCACATTGAGGAATACGAAACATTGTTTTCCGGAACGCTTTTGATTGAAACAATGGATCGCTGTTATAATTCGATTCCACCCAGGAAAGAGGCAGAACTATTTATTAAAATGATTAGGAAGCCACCGGTGGTTGGCGCATTTTCCCCGATAAATCGCGGCTAATACGTGTTCAGCTGCCAATTATTGGACAACACTTCGAAAAATAAATATGATCCAGGACGGGGTTGATTAGGTGGGAACAGGCCGTGGCCCAATATAATTAAGTTAGACCATGTGTCGCTTCGTCCGTTAGCTAACGGACGACAGGAGGGTAGACAATAATTACCATCAAGATACCAAGTTACGTTTGGTGCATTTGACCCCATATTTGCACCATGCGTTTCTATGGAACGCTAAACCCCTAAAACTAATTTTTCTACCAACCAAATGTTCCTATGGAACAAAATGCCTTTGTTGAATCTTATCCTAACCGGTGGCCTGTTTTTTTAAAATGGCTATCAACCTATCACCGGTACTACCTTCGGTGCCAACCGGTGAAAATCCGCGTTGAAGAAAGTTCCACAATGGTATTTAGTACAAGGGAGACACAACCCTGCCTGACTGCGTCAAGCAAGCAGGCAGGGATGATGCCATGAAAAACAAATGCTGGTCAATTTTTTTTTATCTGTTAAACATACTCATCACTCTATTATTGCTTTTCAAAATTGTAGTAGCTCTTTTTAAAAACGATCGTTGCTGTTAGCAATATTACCAGCATAGTTAAAAGCTGCAATCCTGTTTTTTGTAAAAAGAAGATCATCAAAAAAAAGATAAACACTAATAACATATAGTTATCCATATTAAGTCCGCACCCATACCCGATTGCAGTGTATAAGAACAGGGTTGACACCGCAATGCCATATAGCACCAGGATTTCGGTAAGCGGTAAATTGCCATGGTTGTTGATGAGCATAAATGCTGCATCCGGCAACAGTATGATGGCGTAAGTAAAGAGGTACATGCCGGCAACCTTATGGAGGGCAACAGGCAGGTTGCGGCTAAACTGCATCATACTTTCGGCAAAATCAATACAATAAAAAACAAGTATCGCATGTGCAACAAAAATTACCTGGAAAAAGATGCTGAACAGGTCTTCATCAAAGTTATCACCATTCCTTAAAAATGATACCGACAACAAAAGGATTGAAAATATTTTCACTATCGCAAAAGCCATTTTCTTTTCATACAAAATATTGCCCAACAGGAATGCTCCATAGCTGTGCTTAATCAACTTCCAGGTTGTAACTGTTGAAAATATCTTTTCGGTCATGGGTGCAATCCTGTTTTTGTTGATGCTAATAAATATCATTGCCGCGCCCAATGCTACCATCAAAAGTTGCCAGGCGGTCACCAGCACGGCAATGAATAACAGGGCCCTGTTAAGAGCCATGTACATTACAAAAAAGGAGTAAGCGAGCACCGGCATATATTGCAGTGTGCTTATAAGTAAGTAAGCTATCCATTGCCCTGGACGTGACATGGCCCTTAAGGTGTAGATATAATTGCTGTCAGCTGCTTTAATTGTATTGGTGCAAAACAGGATGCACTTCAAATTGTAGAGCGTCCATGCCGCCAATACCATCGCCAAAAAAACGGGGGAGCTGAGTATGGCCAATATCAAAGACCGGTGATAGGCGATCAACTGTCCTCCATGGACCATGCCGAAAAAGACAAAAAAGATAAACAATAGAAAGCCGGCATTGATAATATAAAACTGCTTTACAAATACTTTCAGTAAAAAAGTGGCTACTGTTTTCATACTTTTTCTATCCGCAATGTTTTATCTCTTAGCAAAAGGTTCTTAGCGTTGTCAATTAACGTACCGCTCAGTAGTTGGTGTGAGGTGATTAAAAATGATACGCCTGTTTGGCTATATTGCCGGATCGTTGAATGTAACGTATCTACCGCTGCGATGTCCAATGCCACCAGTGGCTCATCCAGCAGCACCAGTACAGGGTTGCCGGTAAAGGCAAGCACCAGGGATAGTTTTTTTAGCATACCGCTTGAGTATGTGGCTGTTTTTTGATACATGAATTTTTCCACGCCGAGGCCCTTTAATAAGGCATCGGGAAAATGGCCTCTCTTGGTTGTTTTATAAAAACCGATCAATTCTTTGCCGGTTAAAAAAGGAGGATATTTTGGTTCGGATTCCGCATAGTTCACAATTTTCGCATAGGCCATCCTGTTATTATTAATATCCAGGCCATCTACTACAATATCGCCTTCAAAAGGGATCAGGCCCGCTATAGATTTCAACAGGGATGTTTTGCCGGAGCCATTCTCTCCTTTGATCCAGTAAATGCCTTTATCCAGCTTACAATCGCTGATCAACAGAACAGGTTCTGTACTACCCGCATATTTTTTTCTGAAATTGATGATGTTAAGCATGCCCGGGTATGTAATTATATTTATACTTCAAAAAGCTTGGCTACTCCAAATGCAGCCGCAGCGGCCATTGCGCCAATCAATGTAACACGTAAGGCGCCTAACCAGGGATTTATACCGGTAACCCTGCTTTTGAAATATCCAAATACAAAAAGACATACCAGGGTAGCCGCCACGGATATCTGCAGGGCTTTCGCCGAAGTAGCAATAAAAAAATACGGGCTCAAAGGAATGATGCCGCCGGCCACATAGGATAGCCCGATATTCACCGCACTCTTGGTAGCTCTTTTGGGATCAGGCTTTTCTAGTCCCAGTTCATATTTCATCATAAAATCTACCCACCGGTCTTTATCTTTTGCTATTTCTTCTGTTGCCTGATCTTGTAATCCGGGGCTTAAGCCGATGTTCGCGAAGAATTCTTTTGTTTCGGATATTTCAATTTCCCGAAGATTCTCCACTTCACTATACTCTCTTTTGATCTCGCTAGAGTAATGATCCTGTTCTGTTTTACCGGAAAGATATCCACCCAGTCCCATGGCTATACTTCCCGCGCAGATCTCCGCAATACCGGCAATTACAATAATCTTACTGTTTTGGACGGCACCGCTTAAACCGGCGGCCAATGCAAAGGGAACGGTTAAGCCGTCGCTCATGCCAATTACAATGTCTCTTAAAAAATCCGTGCTTTTTAAATGCGTTTCTACGTGATGGTGATGAAGGTGGGTATCCATGATCTGTAGCGATATATGTTTTCAGGTAAAGATATAAAAGTAAGGAATGTATCATCATAAAAATAATACATCTGCCCTTTTTTGCCCGGTTGAGATTATATGCAGGCCAACATCCTGCGCGCCAATACCAGGTTGCAGCTACTATCAGTAATTTAAAAAAAGGTTCCTGGGATAGTTTGTAAAAATAAAATCCACAAATACATCCGGAATGTGTTTAAACGTAAGGTGAATATGTAGTTTGGCACCCTTGTAATAATAAATTGCCCGGCTTTACGCCGGGCAACACTCACCCTGATCCTATAAAAATATTTAACGGTAATTTCCCTTTAAGCGTTTTGATTTCCGGGATTATTTCTCTAATATCAGAAGTCTTTGAACTGCTTTCATTGCATATTCATCTTTTATTCTTTTATAAATCTCCTGGTCTGGGTTTTTGTTTTTGTATGTAATTGTAAAATGTATGCTCCTTTGGGCAAGACGCTGATGTAAACAGGAAATGGCGTATTTCCATTTAAGAAAACATTTTCTTGTTTCAATATTTTTCCATCTGCATTTATAATTTGGAAAGTTGCTTTTTCATTTTTACCATTTGTGCGCATAAACAAAATATTCGCTGCAGGACTGGGGAATACGTTTAAAGAGAAAATTTCATCGTTTATGGTAACTGAAACTATTTTACTATAGGCAATCTTGCCATCTTTATCAACCATTTTTAACCTGTAAAAATTAACGCCCTGCAGCGGCTCCTTATCGGCAGTTGAATAATTTATTTTTGAACTGCTGTTTCCGGTTGCAACCACATAGTCAATTGAAGAAAAATAATTACCATCAGCGCTACGTTCTATCACAAAACCGGAAAGATCCTGTTCGCTTGCTGTTTGCCATTGGAGGAGGACTATTTTATTTTGAAGAACCGCTTTAAGATCTACAAGACTTACAGGCAATGAGCCGCCTTCTGCAAACAAGTATCTTGCGATCACTCCAAAAGTTCCCGGAAACTGGCCTGTGCCTGCTGCATATAACTTATTATTCGAAAAAACGATGCTTTGTATGGAGCTGCCCTGTATCCCTATATTGGAAATCTTTATACCAAGTACGCCAAAGGTACTATCAAGAGTGCCATTTTTTTTATAGAGCACAATAGTGGAATAATCATTTGTGCCTGCAACTGCGATTCTTCCATCATTGTTAATGGCTACCGATCTTCCGAAATTGAAATGAGCTCCGGGGGATGTTGATTGAAAACCCTGGTAGCCAAATATACTATCAAGATCTCCATTGGTTTTATATCGGGCCAATGCAAAGGAGGAACTGTTACCGGAGGCCTCTTCCGAATAGCCGGCCAGTATGATCTTTCCATCATTTTGTATGGCTAAGGATTGCCCGTTATATCCATCAGGGCCAAACACATTATTTTGTTTTCCATCCTGTGAAAAACTGTTATCAAGACTTCCATCATTGTTGTAGCGTGCTAATGAAAAATTGTTTTGGTTATTTAAATAGGAGCGTCCACCCACTACTATTTTTCCATCCTTTTGAATAGCTACTGAAGCAGCAAAACTGGGGGAAGAGTCAAAATCAGTTAACTGTTTTCCATCATCGCTAAATGTATTGTCAAGTGTTCCATTGCTATTTAAACGTGCAATGGCAAAGAAAGCGGAATCATAATTCGTGTCGGTAAAAGTATAACCTGCCACCACTATTTTGCCATCAGTTTGCAGAGCGATGGATTGGCAAACATCTGCAAAGCCCATGGAAATAACTTGTTTTCCATCATCGCTAAATGTATTATCGGCGGTTCCGTTTGCATTATACCGGGCAATAGCAAACTTGTTGCCGCAATTGCCGCCAACAACTATTTTTCCATCGGGCTGTATCTTGATGGAAATTGCAGAATCTGTACCACCAAAGTCTGTAGTCTGTTTTCCATCATTACTAAATGTATTATCTAGGCTTCCATTTGTATTGTACCGGGCAATGGCAAAATCATAATTGCTTCCATTCCAGGTACTGCCTGCTGCTACTATCTTTCCATCAGTTTGAATGGCCGTAGCATTAAAGCTGGTATATCCCTGTTTATTATCTCCACTTAATTTCCCATTATCTGAAAAAGAGTTGTCAAGGCCTCCATCAGGGTTATATCGTGCAACGGCAATTTGCTGCTCAGTCTCCGGTGAATAGATATATGAATATCCGGCAACTATTATTTTATCATCGCTTTGAATGGCTAAAGAACCTGCATAATCATCGGAAGAAGTAAAATCAGTAGTTAATAAACCATCGCTATCAAAACTAGTGTCGGGACTTCCATCAACATTAAAGCGGGCAATGGCGAAATCAGTGTAGGTTCCATTGAGTGTATAGCCCGCCACTACTATTTTGCCATTCGTTTGCAGGGCCAATGAATTGCCAATTTGCATGTCTGATCCAAGGTGAGCGATTTGTTTTCCATTACCATTAAATGTATTGTCAGGGCCGCCATTAATATTATAGCGGACCACCGCAAAATTATTATTGCCTCCGGAAGAAGTATAGCCGGCTAATAAAATTTTTCCATCCTTTTGTATGGCCAATGAATACCCGATATCATTCGAAGAACCAAAATTGGTTGTCTGCCTCCCATCATTATCAAATGTGTTGTCGGGGCTTCCGTTTGAATTATAGCGGGCAATGGCAAAATCATTCTCAGTGCCTGTAAACGCATAACCACCTGCCAATATTTTCCCATCTGCCTGGATAGCTATCGTATAGGCATAGGCGTTATGAATTTCAATGGAATCGCCTTGCATTTCAGGAGGCATTTTAAACTTAAAATCAGTTATCGATTGCCCGGTTCCGTTAAATGTATTATCGCTGCTTCCATTAGCATTATACCGGGCAATGGCAAAATAAGTATTAGAAGCATCATTCGTAGTATATCCCGCCACTACTATTTTTCCATCACTTTGAATTACTATCGATGTGGCTGATGAAGAGCCGGCAAACTGTGTGGTTTGTATCCCATCATTTCCAAAGGTTGAGTCACGGGTTCCGTTAGCGTTTATGCGTGCAACAGTAAATGAGTTAGTTCCCGCCGAACCTGCCATTACAATTTTTCCATCCGGCTGTAAAGCAGAATAGGTGTCGCTAAGCGGTAAAAAAGCCGAATACCCATTAAGGCCATAACTTGAATCTATTGACCCATTTAATAATCTTTTTGAAATAGCCGTTCCATTTAAAATAATATAGATACTTCCACCAGGCCCTATTAAAACCTGTCTCGCAGAACTGTTATAGTTAAAGGGCGAACCCATATCTGTTTTAATAATACCCCTGTTGCCAAATGACGGGTCAGGTACCCCGGATTGTGCGTAGCTTAAAGTTAGACAGCAAAAAAATAAAAAGCTGAGTAGAGTTTTTTTCATTTTTTTATTTATAAATATTCTTAAATAAGGAAAATAAATCAAGCGTGTAACAATTCAATTAATTAATAGGAGTAGTGAGATAAATCTTTAGAATGGCTTGATCAACGGCAAACTTATTCCAAAATTCTATCCCGGACAAAGGGATAAAAATCAGTTAATCTAACCGTTTATTACCATGGAATGAGTGCTTGCAAGGCTTTTGAAGGGAAAACCAGGTAAAAATACTAATTAAATCCGGGTAAATATACCACGTTAAATAGTAAAACTACTATTCACTAATACGTATATTTTCTAAAACCAGGGAGGTTAGCTAATACAGTTTCTTCAAGTGGTTATCCTGCTGAAGCCTTTAAAGCAATCAGTCAATAGTTTAAAATAATAATTGGAATTATAAAAGTGGCTTATGGGAGGATTGAAGAATATTACAAGACAGGGTCAAAAAATCTTTGCAAAGCTAAGTATTAAATATGGATTTAACTAAATTCTTAATTACCTGAGCCATTATATATTCACAGTACGGTAAAGTCATCTTTATATCGTTTAAAAAATAAGTCTAAAATAAATGTTTTTTGTTCCATAATCCTGTTAGTTGAAATGTTGTTTAGCAAAAATATAATTTTTTAAAAACCAGTGGTAAAAGCTGTCGGTATTATTAAACCTTTTACTCAGTTTTATTTTATTGCAACGATTGTAAACTTGTATTAATTATTGCCACACATTCCATTACCTGATCTTTGGTAATTAATAAAGGCGGGGCAAAACGAATTTTATCCCCGTGGGTAGGTTTAGCCAGCAGGCCATTTTCTTTCAGCGTCAAACATAGATTCCATGCGGCCTCAGAATTACTGTGTTTTATTACAATCGCATTCAGCAATCCCCTGCCTCTTACCGAATCTATAAAAGTGGAATTAAGTTTGCGTATTTCAGTACGTAAAAGTTCTCCCATCCTTTCCGCATTTTCAACCATGCCTTCATCCCTTAATACCTGCAACGCCGCCATCGCAACTTCACAGGCCAGCGGATTACCGCCGTAGGTACTGCCATGTTCGCCCGGCAGGATGGTCATCATTATTTCATCATCTGCCAGTACGGCACTCACCGGCAATACTCCACCGCTCAATGCTTTGCCCAGGATCAAAATATCGGGGCGCACATTTTCATGATCGCATGCCAGCATCTTACCGGTACGCGCCAGGCCGGTTTGTATTTCATCCGCAATCATCAGTACATTGTATTCGTTGCATAAATTTCTTATACCGGTTAAATAGCCATCATCGGGCACTACTACCCCGGCTTCGCCCTGTATGGGTTCAAACATAAAGCCGGCTACATTTTTGTTCTGAAATGCTTTTTCCAGGGCTTCAAGGTCGTTATAAGGAACTATATCAAAGCCGGGCATAAACGGACCAAATTTTTCATAACTCCCCGGATCGGTAGAGGAGGAGATAGCGGCCAGTGTTCGCCCCCAAAAATTGCCGGCGGCAAAAATTATCCTGGCCTCGTTATCCGCTATTCCCTTCACTTTATAACCCCATCTGCGCGCAAGCTTTACAGCGGTTTCGCCTCCTTCCACACCCGTATTCATTGGAAGCACTTTATCGTATCCAAAATAAGCGGTGATGTATTTTTCATACTCTCCCAGAAGGCTGTTGTGAAAGGCCCTGCTCGTTAACGTTAGCTTTTGCGCCTGTTGGGTAAGTGCGGCAATAATTTTGGGATGGCAATGCCCCTGGTTTACTGCTGAATATCCGCTTAAAAAATCGTAATAACGTTTACCATCCACATCCCATACAAAAACGCCTTCGCCGCGGTTTAATACAACCGGTAAGGGATGATAATTATGTGCCCCATATTTTTCTTCCAGGTCGATGTATTGTTGTGCATTGGCGGATAATAAGGTTGTTGATTGCATTGCGATGAGTTGATTGGTTGGCAAGTTGATAGGTGGATGAGTATGTACAGCACAAAGACTATTTTCTAATAATGGTAGTAAAAGATCCCGGGCAAAAAGGAGGGTTGCCAGGTTTTTAAACTTAGTGATTCAGCAGGTCAAGATTATTGCTGAGGAAATGAGGTATGGTGGTAGAAAATCTGATTACTAAATTTTGTGTAAGGTACAAAAAAAAGAGTTATAGAGTTTACACCTTTTAAGGAATGTGTAAACTATATTGGTAGGAGAAAACTGTATTACAAATCAAACTTTATCCCCTGTGCCAGGGGTAGTTTATCGGTATAATTAATTGTGTTTGTCTGCCTGCGCATGTAAACCTTCCACGCATCGCTGCCACTTTCTCTACCGCCGCCGGTTTCCTTTTCCCCACCAAATGCCCCACCGATCTCGGCGCCGGAGGTGCCGATGTTTACATTGGCAATACCGCAATCACTGCCCTCCGATGATAAGAATTTTTCGGCTTCTCTTAAATTGCTGGTCATGATGGCAGACGATAAGCCCTGTGGCACACCATTCTGCAAAGCAATCGCTTCCTCCAGGGTTTTATATTTCATGATATATAAAATAGGAGCGAAGGTTTCATGTTGTACTATTTCAAAACTGTTTTTTGCCTCCGCGATACATGGTTTTACATAACATCCGCTCTCATATCCTTTGCCTTTCAACACACCACCCTCCACTACAAAATTTCCTCCTTCGGCCTTGCATTTTTCGATTGCTTCCACGTACATTTTTACCGCGCCGGTATCTATCAAAGGCCCTACATGATTTTTCTCATTCAGCGGATCTCCCACCTTTAACTGGCCATAAGCATGCACTAATTTTTCCCTGAATTTATTGTACACTTTTTCGTGAATGATCAGTCTGCGGGTGGTAGTACAACGCTGACCCGCTGTGCCTACTGCTCCAAATGCTGCAGCGATCAGCGCTATATCCAGGTCTGCATCCTTAGTGATAATAATGGCATTATTTCCACCCAGTTCCAACAAACTTTTCCCCAGTCTTTGTGCTACCGTTGCTGCAAGGGCTTTACCCATCCGGGTACTTCCGGTTGCGGAAACCAACGGTATTGCCGGATCAGCGCTGATCCATTCACCTACATCCCTGCCGCCAACAACTAAATTATTCACGCCTTCCGGCACATTGTTTTTCTTAAAGACGCTTGCAGTAATAATTTGACAGGCAATTGCGCATAAGGGTGTTTTTTCACTCGGCTTCCAGATACAAACGTCTCCGCAAACCCATGCCAGCATGGTATTCCAGCTCCACACGGCCACGGGGAAATTAAAAGCTGAAATTATCCCTACTATTCCAATCGGGTGATACTGATCGTACATTCTATGGCCCGGTCTTTCACTATGCATGGTAAGTCCGTGAAGCTGACGGGATAGTCCAACTGCAAAATCGCATATATCGATCATCTCCTGTACTTCGCCCAACCCTTCCTGTAAGCTCTTGCCCATTTCATAACTTACCAGTTGTCCCAGGTCATTTTTGTATGTCCTTAATTCTTCGCCGATCTGTCTTACTATTTCACCACGTTTTGGCGCGGGCCAGCTGCGCCATTCTTTAAATGCTTCCCGTGCTTGTTTTATCACTGCTTCATAGCTGACCTTGTCGCAGGATCTTACAGATGCGATCAATTTGCCATTAACAGGCGAGAAGGAATCAATGCTTGCACCTTTGGAAGCGATCCATTTTGTGCCGGTAGATACGCCCTTGTTTTTTGCCTGTACCTGAAGGCGGGAAAGAAAATTCATATGACTCATTTTTGTGCAAGTTACGAATTGGTTGTTCATACCCCCGCTTGCGAAATTTTTTTCTGCATTTTTGTGAACCGGAAATTTGCTGTGGAGTTTTATATGTATGAAAATGGATACCCGGATATGATTTGAAAATCAATGCTGAAATAACTGTAGCAGTTACTGTGTTGTGCAAACGGATAACCATATTTATACCTGTTGTGTAAACCCAATTTGCAAAATGGCAGGGAACAACATATTCTGCGCAACAATAGATTTAGTCCTTAAAAAGTTCTATTATAGGAACATCAAGCGCCTTAGTTAGTGTCTGCAAGAAAACTCTGTAATTTAGATCAGATAAGGGTTCTAATCCAAT
>JBDTVX010000142.1:0-12902 GCA_040007015.1 Ferruginibacter sp.
GCCGCGGCGGGACCAATGTTGACGCCATGACTATTTCGGCTACGCTCAGTACGAAAGCTGGTTAATAAAAAATCATTTTTAAACAGTTTCTTAGTAATTCTGTACAGGATGTTTTTATTGGACAGACATTAGAGCCCTGTTCCTTAGCACAACATTTAAGAGAACTTTACATTGAAGCAAATGAATTATTAGTTATTGTTGCAAGGTCAATAAATATAGGCCTGGGAATGAAACGCAAAAAACAAAAAACAAAAATAAATGAATAGCGAGCGCACGGAAATATCCTCTCTTGGAGAGTTTGGACTTATTGAGCATCTTACCCAAAATAACGAAACCAGGCATGCTTCCACAATTTTAAGCGTGGGTGATGATGCAGCGGTGATCGATCATTTTGGTAAGCAAACAGTCATTACAACAGATATGCTGGTAGAAGGCATCCATTTTGATCTTATGTACACACCGCTTAAGCATTTAGGCTATAAAAGTGTAATTGTAAACCTCAGTGATATTTATGCAATGAACGCCGTACCCACACATATCACACTAAATATAGCGTTCAGCAACCGCTTTAGCCTGGAGGCAATGGATGAATTTTACGAAGGGGTGTATGCCGCATGCGAAAAATATGATGTTGACCTGGTGGGAGGCGATACTACGTCCTCGCAAAAAGGATTTGTAATTTCGATCACTGCAATTGGTGAGGTGGCGCCGGATAAATATGTAAAAAGAAGCACTGCGCAAAAAGGCGACTTACTTTGCGTAAGCGGGTTTTTAGGCGGGGCATTTTTGGGCCTTACCATTTTGGAAAGAGAAAAAAGAATCTTTGCGGACACCGGCGCACAGCCTGATCTTGAAGACCAGGCTTATATTGTGGGAAAATTATTAAAGCCGGAAGCAAGAAAAGATATCATTGATTTTTTTACAGAAAGTGAAATTACACCCACATCAATGATAGATGTGAGCGACGGACTCAGCAGTGAGGCCCTCCATATATGCAGGCAAAGCAATCTTGGCTGCATAATTTATGAGGATAAAATACCCATCCATGAAGAAGCCAGGCAATTTGCTTACAAACTGGAATTGGATCCCACAGCCTGTGCGTTAAGTGGCGGCGAGGATTATGAGCTATTGTTTACACTGGCACAAACCGATTATGATAAGATCGTATTAAATGAGCAGATCAGCGTGATCGGGTATATGACGGATGTGGAAGAGGGTGAGCATCTTTTAACAAGGGGTGGCAATAAACATAAATTAGTGGCACAGGGATGGAACCATATGGATTAATTTAAGCATTCACAATTAATAATTATTAATGCAGCATGAATTATGGTGGATATAAACGACCCCGTTTCGTTCATTGGCGAAACCCAGCTTTATTTTAAGCTGCAGGCACAATGCAAGGCAAATACCGGCCTCACTTTACGCAACTGGCTTTTTGGTTTTTATATTGCCGGGGATGAGCTAAATGGAACAGGCAGTGCTGAGTATAGACAAAAAATATTAAAAGAATTTGCCCAAAGAGTAAAACATATTTCAGCTATGCCGGAACGGAATCTTTCCTGGTTTAAATCATTTTATTTCGCTTATCCACAGATTTTGCAGTCACTGACCGCAAAATTTAATGGTGCAGAAAAGACTGCTGTTGAAAGTGTATATGATCCATCCTATCCTATTAACGTCTAATGCAAAAAGCAAATTTTTTATCATTTATAATTATACTTTTTCTGTTTACAGGCTGTGCTGTAAGTAAGAATTATGATCCGGGTAAAAAATTTCCGAAACAGGAATTACAGGAGGACTATTCCCTGCTTAGAAATATTCTTGAAAAAAAACATCCCGCTCTTTATTGGTACACACCCAAAGACAGTATGGATTATTATTTTGACAGTCTCTATAATAACATCGCTGATTCTATGACCGAACAGCAGTTTGGCTGGAAAATACTGGGGCCGCTGACAAATAAGATCCATTGCGGCCATACCAGTTTCGGAATGAGCAAAAACTGGAATAGGTTTATCAGGAATAAAAGAACGCCTTCCTTCCCCCTGTATATCAAACTATGTGGCGATACAATGGTGGTAACAGGCAACCTTAACCCGAAAGACTCCATTATCAAAAGAGGTACCCTGCTCACTTCTATAAACGGCGTCCCAAACCGTGAGCTGCTGCAAAAAATGTTTCAGTACCTTCCATTGGATGGCTATTCGGATAATGTAAACTATATCCGCATCAGCAGCAATTTTCCTTACTACCACCGCAATATATTTGGCATTTATAAAAACTACCGCGTTGGGTATATCGATAGTACCGGCATAGAAAGAACGGTGTTGTTGCCTATGTATAGTCCAGCAACTGATAGCGCCCGTAAGAAAGAAAAAACGGTTTCCGTACAAAAATTTCCCCGCTATAAAATCAAAGAAGAAAGAAGGGAAAGCTATCGCTCCCTTGAGATAGACACGGGTACACACACAGCTACCATGTTGCTCAATACTTTTTCAAATGGCGGCGGAAGGCATTTACGCTCCTTTATAAAGCGAGCCTTTAAAAGCATACGAAAGCAACAGGCAAAAAATTTAATAATAGATATCCGTAGCAATGGCGGTGGTGACGTAACCATGTACGTAAAGCTTGCCCGGTATATACGAAACACTAAATTCAGGGTAGCTGATAGTTCCTACGCGGTTGCAAAAAATCTTGCACCCTATACGGCTCATATCAAACAAGGATTTTTTAATAATATCGGTTTATTTTTTCTTACAAAAAAACACGCCGACGGCAACTATCATTTCGGGTATTGGGAGCGGCATGTTTATAGACCCAAAACCACCAATCATTTTAACGGTAAGGTGTATGTGCTTACCAATGGCCCCACCTTTTCTGCATCCACCCTGTTTTGCAATGCGGTAAAGGGCCAGACCAATGTAACCATTGTGGGAGAAGAAACCGGTGGTGGATGGCACGGTAACAGCGGCATCATGATACCCGATATCATCCTGCCCATAACAAAATTGAGAGTGCGCCTGCCTTTATTTAAACTGGTGCAATATAACCATGTGCCAAAAGATGGAAGAGGAGTGAGCCCTGATATTTTTATTCCCCCTACCGTGGAGGGCGTAAGACACAATATTGACAGGAAAATGGAGATTGTAAAGGGAATGATCCTTCAATCAAAAGAAGCCGCAGGTTACAAACAATCTAACGCAAAGTAAAATTGTCGCCATCTTTCCAAAAGGGGAATTTTGCTCTTATTTCTTCAAGGTGCTCTTTTTGCAGGCTAATGGTAAACACATCTTCTTCATCGGCAACATGATATAGAACTTCACCAAGCGGATCTATTACCAGGCTATTTCCACTATAATAGATATTATTTCCGTCTCTTCCCACACGATTTACGCCCACCACATAACACTGGTTTTCGATGGCTCTTGCGCACAACAAAGTTTTCCAGGCATGACTTCTTCTTTCGGGCCAATTGGCGACATAGATCAATATATCATACTCAGGACTAATTCCGGAAGCCGTTTCCGCGCCCGGCAAAGCCGAGAAACTTTCTTCCCGGGTTTCACCTGTTTGAAATACCCGGTTCCTGGCCCATACAGGAAACCTAAGGTCATAGCAAATCTGCAGGTTTATTTTCCACCCTTTAACAGATGCTATCAGCCGTTTATTTCCCGCCGTATAATGTTTGTCTTCTTCCGCATAGGCAAATAAATGGCGTTTATCATAGTACCCGGAATGGCCGTTCGGCAATATCCAGAGCAGGCGGTTAAAATAGTGATCATCCTCTTTTATAATCAGGCTGCCTGTTAAAATGATTTTATTCTTAGCTGCCATACCTTTCATCCATTGTATTGTTTCACCTTCCATGGTTTCGGCTAATGACAGGTTCATGCTAAAGCCGGTGCTGAACATTTCGGGTAAAACAATGATTTCTGTTTTTTCTTCCATGTCATTTATCTTTCTCTCCAGTACATAAAGGTTGGCCGCTTTATTTTCCCAGACAAGGTTCGTTTGAATGGTAGTGATGGTAAGGGATGACATTTGATTTATTTGAATAACAAATGTACAATAAGCTTGTATTTTATCGCATAGAACATTGCAATAACAAATTAAAAATTATCTTTCCGTTCACCTTTTTTTTGGGGTGACCAGCGGCCACTCCGTGATTGAACTTTAGTATCCGCTAGCTAGCGGATCCGTTCAACATTTTGACGCTATTTAGCTTTAATTACGTTTTGATATGGCATTATCAAATTTTTTTATAACGCCTCACAATTTGATCTTACTTTTATAATAATATGCCAGTAGCCCAGCGACTTTCAGAACTCGTCAATGAAATTGATGCAATCATCCATAACAGGTTTGCAGGTAAAACATTTTGGATAAAGGCCGAAATAACCGACGTAAAAAAGTATGGGGATAAACGCTGGTGTTTTCTGAAATTTATAGAAAAGGATGGAAATATCATTACTACGGAAATGAAAGGTGTGTTTTGGTCCAATACCTACCATCATGTAGAGAATTTTGAAAAGGAAACCCAGCAATTATTTGCCAGCGGCCTGGAAATCACCTGTAATGTAAGGGTACGCTTTCATAAGCGCTTTGGCCTGGATCTTGAAGTTTTAGCGATTGATTTCGCTTATGCGATTGGCAGGATGGAAATTGAAAGAAAACAAACGCTTGAACGGCTGGTCAGGGAAAATCAGGGTATCCGCCTTTTAAGCAATGGAAATTTTTCTACGCTCAACAACCGGCTTGAACTGCCAACGGTTTTTCAAAAAATCGCGTTGATCACTGCACCCAATTCGGATGGTCAGAGGGATTTTAAAGAAGTAATCGAAAAAAATAAATACGGATATGCATTTTTGATAAAAGAATATTTAACACAGGTGCAGGGCGATGCGGCCGCCAGGTTAATAACGCAGCAGTTAGAAAATATTAAATCAGCAAAAGAAGCGTTTGATGTGGTGGTGATCGTAAGGGGAGGCGGATCAGATACGGATTTTAAATCTTTCAATACGTTCGAACTGGCCGGTTATGTTGCCGACTTTCCGTTACCCGTCTTAACCGGCATTGGCCATGATAGAAATACCAGCATTGTAGACCTGATGGCGAGGCAACATAAAACACCCACCGAAGTGGCTACATTTATTATTGACAACAATATGAGTTTTGAACAGGATGTGCTGCAACTGAAGGAACGGTTTTTTTCAGGCATAAAGGGCCTGGTTGATATGGCTCAGAAAAAATTGATCTATAACAACCGCATCATTAAAAGCAGCAGCCCAAAAACGATCTTAAATAAAGGTTTTGCGATCATCATGCAAAACGATAAAATTTTGACAGACCCTCAAATGATCCATGTAAACGATGAGGTGCAGGCGATTTTAAAAAATGAAATTTTGTATAGTACCATCAACAAAAAAGAAACCAATGAAAACAAAATTGACTTTTGATAAGGCCTTTTCCGACCTGGAAAAACTGGTTGAGCAGATCGAAGACGAAAATATCCAGTTAGACGAACTGGCGGACAAAGTAAAGCAGGCCAATGAACTGATCAAATATTGTGAAACAAGGCTCCGTATCATTGCGGAGGATATTGAAAAGGAAAAAAACAAATAATGGATAATTACGCTTTTATTTTGAAACATGCTTTATCAGCTCATTGATAAGATCTCCTTCATATCCCTTCATTCTCAAATAATCCAGTAACTTTTTCCTTTTTATAAATATATTTTTTTCGGGTTTCAGGCTCTTTAATTTTATGGAGGCAAGTTTATTGAATGTCTTTATATAATCGGTATCATCTATCCCTGCCAGGGCTTTTTTAATGCAATATTCGCTGACCTGTTTTTGCCTGAGCTGGTATTTTATTTTTATCTTCCCCCATTGTTTTACCCGGAACCTTCCCCCGGCAAATTGTATGGCAAAACGCTCTTCGTTTAAATAATTTCCCTCCACCAGCCTGCTGAGCATTTCTTGCACATCATTTTTATACAAGCCATAGCTGTACAGCTTTTCTTTTACTTCACTGTGACAGCGTTCCTGGTAAGCGCAATACTGTTCTATTTTTGGCAGGGCCTGCCGGGGTGTAAATTTTTGCTCTTGCATCATTTGCAAAAATAACCGTGTGATTGTTAAATGATATTTTTATTTTACCAAAAAAACCTTTGATAAAAATTCAGGTTTCATTTGAAAGGGATATTTATGAAAATGGGGAGATAATAAGAGATATTACTTTTAATGACAATATGGAAGTAGCTTTTCGTATTGTAATGATGAATTAATAATATCATTTGCCCCGGTGTAAGTTATATCGGATAAAGATGGCCACGGAAAAAAGACAACCAGCGAACTGTTTTAATCAAAGGGGTATCGCTTACCCGATTATTTATATTATCTTGTCTGATTAACTACAAAGATTTTATCTTTGGAAATCAATAAATAAATATTATGAAGTTTATCGTTTCGTCCTCTGCCTTGCTTAAACAACTGCTACAGATCAATGGTGTCATAAATGCCAATACCGTGTTGCCGATTTTGGAAGATTTTTTATTTGAAATTGAGAAAAATAGGTTAACTGTAGTGGCAACGGACCTGGAAACGGTGATGAAAGTGCATTTGGATATTGAGGCCAAAGACAGCGGAAAAGTATGTATTCCGGCAAAAATATTGATGGACTCATTAAAGAACATTGCGGACCAACCCCTCACTTTTACCATTGATAAGAACTTTGGTATTGAAATAACCAGCGATAACGGTAAGTACAAGGTAATGGGTGAAAATCCCGATAATTTCCCCAAAGAACCTTTAGCAGATGATGCCAATTCTTTTACGATGACTTCCAACGCGTTGGTTACAGCGATCAATAAAAGTTTATTTGCGGTAAGCAATGATGACCTTCGCCCCGCCATGACGGGCGTGTTTTTTGAATTGGACACCAAAAGTTTTACCTGTGTAGCAACAGATGCGCACCGCCTTGTAAAATACAAAAGAACGGATGTAAGCTGTCCTAAAACGGATACTTTTATTGTGCCCAAAAAGCCATTGAACCTGCTAAAAAGCGCTTTACCTGATAATGAGGATGAACTAACGTTATCGTATAATAGTAACCATTTATTTGTAAAACACGGCGGTACGGAATTGGTTTGCCGGCTGATTGATGCCCGTTTCCCGGATTATAAAGTGGTAATACCGGTCGACAACCCTTATACACTAACGGTGAATAAGAATGATTTTCAAAGCGCCCTGCGCCGGGTGAGTGTTTTTAGTAATAAAAGTACCAACCAGGTTGCGCTAACGATCAGTGGAAGCGAATTGCAGCTGGCTGCACAGGATGTTGATTTTAGTTTTGAAGGTAATGAGCGAATGAATTGCCAGTACAACGGGGAAGATCTCCAGATCGCGTTCAATGCAAAATTCCTGATTGAAATGCTGAATGCCGCAGAAACTACTGAAATTAATATGGAGCTAAGCACACCAACCAAGGCAGGTATCATAAAACCGACAGAAGTGGAAGCCCACGAAGAACTGTTAATGCTGGTGATGCCATTGATGTTGAATAATTAAAGTTCATCCCGTTAAATCTTCCGGGGGGACATTGGAAGGGAATACGAATGCTCAACTTTGTCTTTGTTTCAATACCTAAGTTTCAAAACCGTACTCTATTTACCGGATTTTGTTGTAGGATCCCTTTTGGCCGAAAAACCAATCGGCTGTCGCAGATGGCAAAAAATCTTGTTACAAAAACAATTTGGATATTTAGTTGTGCTTTTACAATTAGAAAATACCAGCCCGGATAATATTAATAAGCTGTTGAAATTTGCGCAACAAAATCATTTAAAGCTTTTTTTGATTGATGATACGGAAAACAATTATGAACTGCCTGGTAAACCCCTTACACCGGCCCGGTTAACCCAATTGATTGAAAATAGCCGAAACAGCGGAATGATTCCAATGGAAAGCGCACATAGGGTCATTCGAAACGCCTATGATGCAGATTAACGATACTCAGGATGATTTATATCCTTAACAAATCTTGTCAATTATATTGAAGAAACCAATACCCCGGGTGCGGGTTTGCGTTGGCCTGATCGCTATGAAGCTTTTTAACAAAAATCTCTTTTTAAACCAACTCAAATAAAACGCTGCCACAACTTTACCCTCAATACTCAAAAACTTCGCTGTATTTATTTTAATGACTGGATAATTGCATTTTCTGCTCATCCGGATTTTGTTTTAATAGAAGCATTGCTTCATAAATCAAGAATCAGCGATTAAAATACAGTTCTCCTTATTTTTTTTGTTACAATATTGAACCTGTGCAAAATCAATCTCCGGATTATTAACTCTTTTATTGACCTTGCACCATAAAAATATTATTATGGTATTAATTTTACTGGGTTTTATCATTCTTATTGCTATCACTGTTATAGCAAAAAATAATGCAGCGGCTTCAAAGTTTGCGGGTGCCGGGCGCATCGTGGGGCTTTTATTTATACTGTTAGGTATATCCTCCTCCTGTATAAAGCAAATAGATGCTGGTGAAATAGGGGTAAAAATCTTATTTGGCAGTATACAAAACGACGTGTTGGGGAGCGGGCTTCATTTTATCAATCCATTATTGGATGTAGAAAAGCTGGATGTAAAAACACAAAACTATACCATGAGCGGTGTAAATGACGAGGGTAATAAATCCGGGGATGATGCTATTAAAGTGCTGACCAGCGATGGATTGGAGGTAACGATCGATCTTACTGTATTGTACAGGATCGTATCCGCAGATGCACCCAGGCTGCTGAGAGAAACGGGTGAGGATTACCGGGATAAAATTGTTCGCCCCATTACCCGCACAAAGATCCGCGACAATGCAGTGTATTACCAGGCGGTAGACCTGTTTGGTTCCAAAAGGGATGAATTTCAGCAACGTATTTACAAAACCATTGAGGATGATTTTAGAAAGCGCGGGCTGATGCTGGAACAATTACTGGTAAGAAATATTACACTGCCCAACTCGGTAAAAGCTTCTATCGAGTCAAAAATAAATGCGGAGCAGGATGCAAAAAAAATGGAATTCGTGTTGCAGAAGGAAAAGCAGGAAGCTGAAAGAAAAAGGGTGGAGGCGCAGGGTATAGCGGATTACCAAAAGATCATTAATACCGGGCTTACTGAACAGCAATTGCAGTATGAACAAATTAAGGCGATGAAAGAACTTGCCCTGAGCGCCAATGCAAAAGTGATTGTGATGGGAAAGGGAAATACACCGCTGATCATTGATGGAAACGGTAAACAATAAAAGAGTTCATAGAAATGACATCTTTTCAAAAGATGTCATTTCTATGAACATCATGGCTATTTCGCATCAATTAAGGGAAAAACCCGGGGAAAGTTCTTCTTTTTCCTTTTTAATAGCCGGGTAATTATTATTTCGGCAATCACCAAATTCAATCCCCATCCAAGCCAGGCAATGATCCTGTAGCGATCCACCGGTGCCATAGGGGTAAACTCTTCGAATACTACTTTCCAAGCACGCAGCGACAGCGCCGATAAAGTGAGTGAATAACTCCTGATCATAAAGGCCCGGTGGCTAATAAAATCTTTTTTCACTGCCTTATGCAAGGCCATGGCAGTAAAAAATATCCACAAAATATCTAAAAAGGTAAAGGCGATCCTGGAAGAGGATCCGCCATTTGCATATAAGCTCATGACCAGGCCTGCAGGGCCGGTGATGAATAATATATTGATAACATACACATAGCCAAGTTTGCGGTGCAGCGTCGGTTTTACTTTCAATAATTGTTTTGAAAACTGAGTAAATCCTGCCAGCAGGGCCAGCAGGCTGCTAAACACATGAATGTAAAATGCGATCCTCCAGGCATCAATGTGCAGGTAAGCCTGCTTCAATTGTAAAAAGCCGGTATCCGGATTCAAGGGTATATACAATACGATTATTTTCAGCATCAGCCAACTGAACGAGGCAAGCAGGGTAAGTAAAACAATGCCCGATATGTTTTTGAAGGTTGGTTGCAAAATCTTATTTTAGATTAAACAAATGTATAGGAAACCTGTTAATATTTTTCCATCGCCGTGTTATCACCTTGCTGATATTGAAAAGAAAAACTGCTTTGATAAAAAATCCCGCAATAGTTTTGAACGATAATAATAAAAAATCCTTATGATCCTGGTAACGGTAAAAACATTCGAGAATTATTTTTCAGCGAATATCATCCTAACAAAATTGCACGCTGCAGGGGTAGAGTGCTATTTAAAAGATGAATATACAGTTACATTAGATCCAATCCTGAGCAATGCGATCGGTGGAATAAAACTGGTTGTAAAAAAAAGCGACGAATCAATGGTAAAACAATTGCTGGACACCTATGAAAGCGAATATGTTAAAGCCGCTACCTGCCCAAAATGCGGCAGTAATGATTTTGCGTACATAACAAAACCAGGGGCGGCCAATTATTTAACCGCCATTTTTACGTGGATATTTTCAAGCTATGCGATTGCGCCGGACTACGTATACCAATGTGGAAAATGCGGTTATGAAAATGAACGTTTGCCTGAAACTTTTGTGCAGGAGCCATTCGATCAAAATTGAAAAAAAAAATATAAGGCTGCCTGATTTGTTTTAACAATCAAGATAACGCTTACTGTTGTTGCTGTTTTATCTGCATATGTCTCCTGTAAGAATTATCATCGCCGCTACCTTCAGTGAACGATTCCTTTACTATCTCGGGCATTAGAACCGGGAATGCTTCTCTTGCTGCAGTATCTTCATATGATACCGACACGCCCACTTCCAATGTTTGTTTGGCTGTGCCTTTATAGGTTCCTTTCACCGGGGAGCAATCGGTGAAGTTTCTGCCAATTGCCAGGCGCACATGACCGTCATTTACCACGCAATTATTGGTAGGGTCCAGACCCAGCCAGCCATAAAAGGGCAGATAAGCTTCTACCCATGCATGGGTGGCTCCTTCGCCCCGCAGGTTATTGTCATGCGCACAAACATACCCGCTCACATATCGGGCCGGGATATTCACCAGGCGAAGCATCACCAATAACATGTGCGCAAAATCCTGGCATACACCCGCCCTTAATTTCCATACTTCATCCAGCGTAGTTTCCACACTGGTAATGCCTTTGATGTATTGAAAATTATCATACACATACTGAGTTAATTGTTGCACCGCCACAAAAACCGAAACAGATTTATAAAACCCGGCATCAGCTATTTGCTTCACCTCGGGCAGGGCAATAAAATTTTCCTGTTTTAAAAAGTCTATAAATGGAACTATATTTTTTATTTGAATTAAATATTCCCATTGTTGCTCAATCGCTATTTCATCCGTAGGAAAAAGGATCGGTTTTGTGATCACTGCGATATTAGAATCAATGCGCAATTCCTTGTGTGGTGCGATGTTCATAAAAGAACCGGCTTCGTTGCCATAATAGTCCCTGAATTGCTCTACAAAAGGTTCACCGGTTATGGTTATCCGCTGGCTTTGCACTTCCTGGTTTTTATCTTTTATGGGATACAGCATGATCTGGTTGGCGCTGTCGCGTACGAATTCGGGGTAAGTATATTTTGTAACATGGTGTATAAAAAATCTTGGCATAACTGGTGAACTTTATAATAATGGTGGTGAATGGTTAAATATTGATAATTGAAACTTTAATCCCTGAAGATCCCCTGCTGCTTTTACAGAAATGATGGCGCCCGGAAAGATCAGGCATATGCAAAATAATGGTGGTTGAGCTTGTTGCCAATTTCAAAAAGCCCCTTTTTAGTTTCATTTAAAAAAAGGTGTAAGCCCTCACTGATAATGGAATCCGTGGTAGAAAATTTCACTTTACTTTTTATTTTGCCGATCATGAAATCTATTTGATTAAAATCTGTTTTATTGTGCTCGTGTTTTAACCGCTCAAAATACCGGTGGAGCTGGTTAATAGAATAAATTACCGAACGGGGAAATTGTTCATTTAAAACGATTTGTTCCACTACGTTCCTGGCTTCAAAACCACCCCGGTATGTTTTTAAATACAATTCATATCCCGCGATGGACATTAAAAAATATTTCCAGTAAGTGGTTTCGGTAATTTTATCCATTTCGTAATTCATATCACTGAATTTTACATCCAGGATATCGGTTGACTGTATGGCTCTTTCCAAAAACTTGCCAATATTGATAAAGGAATTGCCCTCGCCCCTTGCCATCGTAACATCCGTGGTGCCAAAATACAATAAACCCTGTTTGATTAAATTATCAAGTATGGTGATGGGGTCTTCCTGTTGAAATAAGTCGGCTAGTTTATCCTGCCGCATGATATGGTAAAAATCATTGATACATTGCCACATTTCTTTAGTGATATGATCCTGTACGCTCCGCCCGTTTTCTCTTGCAAGTGTCACAATATTCAATACAGAATTTGGATTCTCTTTACCGATCACCATAAATTGTAATACCCCCCTGGTATCATGTGCCAGCACTTTGGCATCGTCTTCCTCTAAGAAAGTGAAAATTTTTAATACGGGTTTCCAGGAAAATTCCTGCGAATCGTCCTGTGATGAAGCATAATTAATTTTCAGCATTCTTAAAATACCATCGGTCCGTTCCATGTACCGGCTCATCCAGTATAAACTGTCGGCAACTCTACTTAGCATAAATATAAAATCAGGCCCCCCCACCCTCCGCTAGCCAGTGGAGGATTAAAGCAGGCACTTTTTGAATTATGGTGAATAAATTTTTTCAATCTATGGTCTTTTTTAATTAACAGCCCACTATATCCTATTATCAAAAGCTATTCAAATCATTGAACTCCAGGAACCCCTTTGGGGGGCAGGGGGCCCTACTCCGCGCCGCTGCCCGGAGGGCCAGCCAATACCCACGTATCCT
>JBDTVX010000143.1:0-12893 GCA_040007015.1 Ferruginibacter sp.
AGATTGTAGGAACAGGCCTTGGCCTGTTGTTACCGAATAGCTATTAATATCACTGGTTTGACCGATGGAGCCGGACCGGCAATAGAACAGGCCACGGCAGAACAGGCTACGGCAGAACAGGCCACGGCAGAACAGGCCACGGCAGAACAGGCCACGGCCTGTTCCTACATAAGCAAAGGCCATTCGTATTTCATACATTCGCCCTGCTATTTTTTAAACCCACCCGCAAATTCTGATCCCTTCGGTAAAAAAACAGGGAAGAACGATTGCAAAATATTGGTATCTCTTTTATACGCCGGGGTTTCGCGCAAAGCTCTTTTATGATTTTTAGAGTATAAGGTGAAAACCGCGCCGGGACATAAAGGGCAATGTTATTAAGTTAGGCCATGCATCGCTTCGTTCCATCGGAATGACAGGTGGGTAGTCAATAATTATCACCCAAATATCACGTTCCGCAGGAACGTATGGTGTTGATCGCATATCTGCACCATGAGCTGCTATGGAACGCTAAAAAAGCAATACATTTTTCTCCCCTCCAATTTTCCTATGAAACAGGATACCTTGCCGGGCCTTAACTTAATGTCATTGTTCTGCCGGGACGTCAAAAGGCTATCCCTCGTGACATCCTCTTTAATTTATAACGTAATAAAAGATCCACAATGGTATGACGTACAGGGGAGTGGCACATTCCTGCCTGATTTCGTCAGGCAGACAGGGATGTTGAGCAACGGAAATTTAGCCGGTACCAAAAAAATATTTTGCCAAATCCCGATTTCTGGAATGCCATGAAAAACAAATGCCCACAACTAAGATGTATTTCATTATCAATTATTCATTACCAATTAAACTACGCAATTATCTCATTGATCACCTTCCCCCTTGTGTCGGTTAGCCGGAACGGCCTTCCCTGGAATTCATAGATCAGTTTTTCATGATCAAAGCCGAGCTGGTTAAGGATGGTGGCCTGTATGTCAAATGGCTCTATTTTGCCGCTGATGGCGCTGTATCCTATCTCATCCGTTTCCCCATAACTGAAGCCTTTTTTTATACCGCCACCCGCCATCCAAATGGTAAATGCTTCCGTATGATGGTCCCTTCCCTTAAATGGATTTTGCTTTCCTTCCCTGTTTTCCATCATCGGTGTTCTGCCAAACTCCCCACCCCAAACTACCAGTGTTTCTTCCAGCAAACCGCGTTGTTTAAGATCGAGGATCAATGCGGTAATGGATTTATCTACTTCGCGGCATTTGTTGATGAACCCGATATCAATGGCAAGGCTCTCATCGGTGCCATGGCTATCCCAGCCCCAGTCGTACAACTGCACAAAGCGTACGCCCTTTTCCACTAATTTTCTTGCCAGCAACACGTTATTGGCAAAGCATGCTGCACCCGGTTTGGTGCCGTACATCTCGTGGATATATTGCGGTTCACCATCAATATTCATCACTTCAGGCGCAGATATCTGCATTTTATAAGCCATTTCATATTGGGAGATGCGCGACAATATCTCCGGGTCGTTGTAGGCCTTATATTCCTGCTCATTTACTTCATTAATGGCATCAATGGATGCCTTGCGCAGATCCCTGTTCATGCCGGCCGGGTCCTTGATAAATAATACGGGATCGCCCTCGCTCCGGCACTGTACTCCCTGGTATACACTTGGTAAAAAACCGCTGCCCCATACGCTTTTTCCGGCATCAGGATTTTTTCCGCCGCTGGTTAATACCACGAATCCCGGCAGGTTTTGATTTTCTGTGCCCAACCCATAAGTAACCCAGGAGCCCAGGCTCGGCCTTCCTAACCTTCCGGAACCCGTATGCACCATTAACTGCGCGGGACCATGGTTGAACTGGTCGGTAGTAACGGCTCTTAAAAAACTTATTTCATCAACAATTGTGGAAAGATGCGGCATGTGTTCACTCACGTATGCGCCCGATGCCCCGTACCTGTCAAATTTTGCCTGCGGCCCCAGCATTTTGGGCACGCCACGGATAAACGCAAAACGCTTTCCTTCCAGCAGGGAGGGGGGACAGTTCTGCCCATCCATTTTCATTAGTTCGGGTTTGTAATCAAAAAGCTCCAGTTGCGAAGGCGCCCCTGCCATGTGGAGGTAGATCACACTTTTTGCCTTTCCTGCAAAATGGGGCAGCTTGGGCATCAGGGGATGTGCGGGATCAAATACCACGCTGTTGCGGGAGGCTTTGCTGCTGCAGCTTCCAAGCATGGCGCCCATGGCAAGTGCACCAAGGCCCATGGCACTTTCTTTTATAAAATGCCTGCGCGAATGCATCCTGATGACCGCCTCCTGTGCTTCCCTTACGAGGCGCTGGTTATGTAATTCTTTTTGGGTCATAAAATATTTTTATGCCAGAATTTAATTTTGCTACAATTATAAATTTCGCTATTGGATTAAAACAGAGTCTTTGCTTTCTTTTATATATATCATCAACTAAGAAATAATATTTTTCTTCACCCTGGTCAGGAGTTGAATCCCGAAGGGATGATATGATTATAGCAACTAAATGATTATAAAGTTTTAAAACCCCGAAGGGGTGACATTATCTTTATCACAATTAATCATCATACCATTCAAATAAATATTTCTCATCAAATTCTATTTCGAATTTTTTCAAAAAATCAAGATATTCCTGTCTGAACGTTTTCTTTTTATGATGTTGTTCCTGGTTCAAAATATAATCATAAACTTTCCCAATATATGAGTGTGAATATGAAAATGCCCATAGCCTTCCTGCCATGAAAATTTACCTTTTAGAAACTTATGATCATTCACAAAATTGGAGGAATTGTTCTTTACATCCCGGACTAAGTCTGAAATGCTCATTGAAGGCCTTAAACCAACAAATGCATGGATATGATCAGGCATGCCATTTACGATAATTGCCTATTGCGCTTTTCCTTTAATAATTCCAGAAATATATTTATGCAAATCATCTTTCCAATCTTTATGAATCAGATTTTCCCTGCCTTTCACAGCAAACACAATTTGAATATAAACTTGAAAAAAGGTACCAGTCATTATTTTGATTTTATGTCACCCCTTCGGGGTTGGTTACAATTAATCTGTTTCCTTCACTACAATTATGGCATCCCTTCGGGATTAACACAGGGCTTATGATTATATTTGTGACCTGTTATTTGCTCCCTTTTGGAAATACTATTTAATTATAATTAAGAAATATTCACTCTTCATCAATTCTTCGTCAGCACTTCATCCAGATTCAATATCACATTGGCCACTACCGTTAATGCGGCGGTTTCCGGGTTGGTTCCGGAAGGCATGTTACCCGTCATTTCACTTGTTTTTACCGGGTCAATTTTAAACTGGTCGTATGCCTTCCTGTATAGTGTCATCAATGAAGTTAATTTCTGCTCCCCGGGTAAATGACCGGTTGCTAACGTGTATGCGTAACCGATCTGTTTGGCCGGGTCCATTATTCCACTGCTTTGCATCCTGACCGCGAAATGCCTCGCCAGGTCAATGTATGCGGAATCATTTAAAGTAGTGAGCGCCTGCAGCGGTGTATTGGTACGGATCCGGCGAACCGTGCATACTTCCCTGGACACCCCGTCGAATGTGATCATGGAAGGATAGGCAGCCGAACGTTTCCAGTAGGTGTACAATGCGCGGCGGTACCTGTCCTCACCCTTGCTCATGGTCCAATCCGCTCCGTTCCAGGGAGAGAGCCAGATACCATCCGGCTGATAAGGAAACACACTGGGACCGTACATTTTGCTACTTAATACCCCGCTTAAATCCAATGCCTGGTCGCGAATCTGTTCGGATGATAAACGAACCCTTGCGCCTCTTGCGTAAAATTTATTGTAAGGGTCCTTCTTCAGAAGTTCGGGCGATATTTTAGAATCCTGGCGGTAAGTATTGCTCATTACAATTTTTCGTATCAGTGTCTTTGTGCTCCAGTGATCTGAGTTCATAAACTGGAAGCTTAACCAATCCAGCAATTCTACATGGGTTGGGGCGCTTCCCTGGGTACCCATATCTTCCAGCGTTTCAACAAGCCCGGTGCCAAAAAGCTGCTCCCATATACGATTGACCATTGTTCTCGCCGTAAGCGGATTTTTTTTAGATGTTAACCACATCGCTAATCCCAACCTGTTTCGTGGCATATTTGAAGGGAATGGATTGAGTGAATGGGGTACATCCGGCTTTACGGCATCACCTTTTACCAGCCAGTTGCCGCGTTCAAATACATAAGAGGCCCTGTGCATTTCAGCCGGGTTATCCATCATTACAGGCGTAGTGATAATATCAGAATCGGATTTTAACAGCGCCCAAAATTTATCCTTAACAGAACCATATCCGGGTTTGTCTTTACCAGGTAAATCTTCCGTAAAATAAAACCAGTCGAAGAAGGCACCGTTGTCTTTCGGGGTCTTTAACTGGTCGTTGGTGTAGGTGAAGAAAAGATCGTGTACCCCGTTGCCGGCTGTTAGTTTAGTTTGTGAGATGGACCATCCCATGAAGGCCAGGGGCAATGGTACGGTGGCGATCACCGGGCCGTCCGATTTATCCAGGTGAATTTTCCATACCCCTCCCGGTTTAAATGACTGGAAACGAAAGATGAGTTGTTCTTTATTGGTAAGATCAACATTTTTCAACCTGCAAATCGCATGATTGCGAAAGGTGAGCCATTTGGTATCGATCAATTCGCTGTTTGTGAAACTGTCGCAAACGAGTGAATTAAAGGCCGGCTGCCATGTCTTTAAAAAGCTATATACTTCTGCAGCTTTTTGCGGGGATACATTTTGTTTGAACCAGTTCCTTATATTGATCACTTCCTTTTGCATGCTATCGTTGTAACTGCGTAAAAGGGGGTAATCCGCCTCCGTATCTTCATCACGCGAATTGTTGAAAAAAGCGAGGAACTTATAATACTCATCATGTTTAAACGGATCATAAGGATGGCTATGGCACTGCACGCAACCAAATGTAGTGCCCATGATGGCCTGCCAGGTGGTATTTACCCGATCTATTACCGCGGATGTCCGGAATTCTTCATTGTCAGTTCCCCCTTCGTCGTTCGTCATAGTGTTGCGATGAAAAGCGGTGGCGATATAATCATCATCCGTTGCATCCGGCAAAAGGTCGCCGGCAATTTGTTCCGTTAAAAATTGATCGTATGGCTTGTCATCATTAAAAGCCTTTATGAGCCAGTCGCGGTATTTCCAGATATTCCTCGTGTCGTCGCGTTCATAGCCCTTGCTATCCGCATAGCGTGCAAGATCCATCCACATGGCGGTCCATTTTTCTCCATATTGCGGCGTTGCCAGCAGTGAATCCACCAGGTCGGCATAGGCATGGCTGCCGTTGTCATTCAAATATTTTTTTGCAAGATTTTCCGGTGCGGGAAGGCCGGTGATATCCAGGCTCACCCTGCGTAATAGTGTTGGCTTATCAGCCATTGGCGATGGCTGCAGGCGCTGTTCATTTAATTTTTGTTCGATGAAATGATCGACTTCATTTTTTGCCCATCCACTCGTTTTTTTTATTAAGCCAAAAAATCTGGTTTGTTCGGGAACCGGTATATCCTTTACTGCGATATAGGCCCAATGCTCACCCCATTTTGCGCCCTGCTTTATCCAATCTGTAAACGTGCTTATTTCTTCTTTGGTTAACGGATCATGGTGATAGGGCATGCGATCTTCGGGATTCTTATAATTGATGCGCCGGATGAGTTCGCTATTTTCGGGGTCGCCTGGAATAATGGCAAATTTCCCGGATGATGTTTTTGCCAGGGCTTCCTCCCGGAACAACAGGCTGAATCCGCCTTTCGCCCTTACGCCGCCATGACAGGTGATGCATTTGCTATTGATGATCGGTTTTACCTGTGTGCTGAAATCTATCTTGTCTTTGTGGGTAGCATATAAAAACAGGAAGGCCACCATCAGGATGCATAAAGTTACCAGGAAGATCCTGGGAGTAAGCCACCATCGCATAGTTCAATCGGTTTAAAATGCTATTTTATTCAAAATTACGTTTATTAAGGCGTAATAGGGTAGCTGTTTCTGCCGTATGGATAACCGGGTATTTAAATCATACAAATTTTGCGGATAAAATGATACTTGAATTGACTGATTCAATTAGCCTTGTAGAAGAGAGCGACTATGGGTTTTAAACCTTCTCAAATGCAAAACACCAACCCCCGGGAATATTGCCATATATAACGAAAAGGGAATTCATTTTGTCAAGGAATTATATTGTTTTATGTAATTTTATATTCCAGCTTTGCAATTGACTTTACGTTTGATAAAAATTAGTTTTTTATGAAACAAGCCAAACTTATTTTCGCAACTACTTCTCTTGCCGTATGCCTGGTGACTACGAGTTCCTTTTCGCAAACAGGTATGCCACTTCATGCAACTGTTGCCGGAGTTTTTGAAGCAAGCACTCCCTGTGATGATATTTCAAAAGCAATATTTGAAATACCTCCAGGTACTAAATGTGAATGGATGAAATGGAATCTTACATTATACCAGGATGCAAAAAATTCCGCTCCATCTACTTATAAACTTGTTTGCAGGTACGGATTGCCAAAACAGGGAACAAGGGATTTTATGGCAGGTGCAGAAACAATGGAATTGAAAGGTAAATGGGCAATTGGCAAAGGTACTATTGAAAATCCAGGTGCAGTAATTTATACATTAAGTGTTGACAACGCTGCAATTTCTTTGTCCTTTCTAAAACCCGATCAAAATCTTCTTCATTTATTAGATAAGGATCATCGCCTGATGAAAGGAAATGGTGCATGGAGCTATACGCTCAACAGGATTGACCCGATACCTGCAAATTCAACCGGATACACCCCGCAGATCATCCCGCAGCCCGTTATGGCGGCCGATTCGCTTATTGTTGGAGTTTTTGAGGGAAGAACTCCCTGCGATAATGTTTTGAGGGAATTAAATAGTATTACCGCCACTGGCTGCCAGATAATAAAATGTCACTTCATCCTTTACCAGGATGCTAAAACGCATATGCCGTCAACCTTCCTGCTTCAAACGATATATGTTGGCAAAGGAAATACCACGTATTCCAACACTGGAAAATGGATGCTAACACAGGGTACCAAAAATGATCCCGGGGCCCTGGTTTACCAACTGGATTTTGATAAGCCCCAGGTATCGTTGGCACTTCTAAAGGGAGATGATAATATTCTTTTTTTCCTGGATAAGAAGAGGGATTTTATGGTGGGAAATAATTATGTCAGTTATACAATGAATAGAGTTAAGAAATGAGAAAGAGGATGATTATTCAATCGACTAATCACTGATTCAACACCTTTTTGTAATGATTTAATTGAGATAAACATCGTTAACGTAAAACCCCGTTTTAATAAGTAAGGTGTTATGCAGCTATTGGTAATGTTATTAACTCTTTACGATATGACTAAAAAAATAATTTCTTTTATCCTGCTTATGGCGATTTTCCAGTGTATAAAAGCCCAAAAAGGCAATAATGGATTAAGCTTTAACGGAGAGGCCACCATTCCGATTTTTCAGAACGACCAGGGTTTCGGTTTTTTTATTAAAGGGTTATATGGAATTGGCAGTTCGGCGCAACTTACCGTTTCCGGTGGAGTTTCGATATTCAACAATAAGAATATTATTGAACGGGGAGAGATAACTACCCGTTTGATCCCTTTTTTGGTAGGGTATAATCAATATATACACCATTTTTTTATAGAGCCGCAAATAGGGCTGGGTGAACTGGGCGGCAGGATAAAAATTGAAGGAGATTATGCAAGGCCCTCGGTTGCTGCAATATTTGGCGCGGTTGCAACAGGGTATACATTTAAACAAATTAGTGCAGGCATACGTTTTCAAACCGCTCATGGAATTGAAAATAATTCTGCCGGCCTCTGGCACGATCAAAATTTTCATTATACCAGTGTATTTATCGGGTACAATATATTTTCAAAACGGGCACGGGAATGATTAGGATTTCACGCAAAGACGCAAAGGAGCAAAGGGATAAAGACGATTAGTAAAATTTATTATTGTAAAAGCATATGCACAAATTCCAGGCATCGATTCTTTGCGCTCATTGTATTTTATTATCGTGTGAATAAATTAGCAAATTAGCACATTATTTATTTGATTTTCTTTAATTCATAACGCTCCCCCTCATCATCCACTATTACCTTTTCAATCTTGCCATCCGTACCCTTCACAAATTCCAAATCCGCATCCATAACTTTCAGAAAAAAATGATGTTCGTTCTGCGCATACAGGTTTGTTTTTGGCAATCCGGCTTTTTCAGATTCTACTTTTAGCCGGCCGTTTACAAGGGTAATGGTTGCCTGCAATTTTTCACCATCGTATACACCGGTGAATTTCTTCAAAAATTCTTCCGGCAATTTTACGGTGGCCCGGTAAGGCGCGTATCCTTCCCATTCCCATGGCATGGTAACACCGGTTATTTTTTCTACCAGTTCTTTAAAAATGCTTTCACCGTTTGAGCTGTTCGTAAAAATAATAACAGATATTTTTTTATCCGGAAAATGCAGACTATAATGCTCCCACCCCTCATCGTGCCCTTCTTTAAAAAATGCTTTTCCGTATGGACTGTTGAAGAGCCCCCAGCCAAGGCCATAGGACAACTGTATTTTTTTATTATCTTCTGTTGTATCATTATTAAGCGAAGGAAACTGGCGCTTCGTAAAGATACCAATTTGGGGTGACAGCATTTCCTGTTTTGATTTTGATGTCAGATCTTTGCCCTGCATCACCGCTTCAATGAAACGCGTGTAGTCGGCGATGGTAGTTTCCATTGAACCTGCGGCATTGGCTTTTGTTCTTTTAGATTTTTTCAAAGGAGCGCCATTCATATCGTAGCCGATAGCATAATTTGTTTCAAAAGAAGGCTGCCACAGAAAACTTGTCCTTGTCATGCCAAATGGCCCGAATATAATCTTACGGGCAAGCTCTTCCAATGATGAACCCGTAATGGCTTCGATTACCATTTGCAAAAGCACCAATCCTTCGCCGGAATAGGCATACCGCGAACCGGGTGTAAAAAATATTTCCAGTTTTTTATTTCCGTTGGGATTGGCCCAGCGCCAGTTGGGAAAGCCGGTTGTATGGCTAAGGCAATGGCGACCGGTGATCATTTTCCACCTTTCATCACCTGCAAGATCTTTATAATCCCCGTATTCTGGCAATGGCCTGGGCAGGTATTGATAAAGCGGTTTATTAAGATCGATCACCCCCTTATCCACCAACTGCATTACCAGGTAAGTGAATAGCGGTTTGGCAAGAGAAGCCGCATAAAAACAGGTGGCAGTGTCGATCAATTCATCCCGCTCTTTATTTTTATAGCCATAGGTTTTTAAATAAGCAATTTTATTATCGGTGATAATGCCAAGGCACAAACCCATCACTTCAGCGGTATCCATTAATTGCTTAATTGTAATGTCAATAGAAGCAGTGGAAATAGTCTTGCCATTTGGCTGTTGAAGCTGTAATTGCCCGGATGTGGCTGTTACAAAAATGACCAATGGCAGGGATAGAAACAGTAATTTCTTTTTCATTGGCTAATATATCCATTTCACACAAATAATTCTTAATCGCTCTATAATTTATTAGGATTTATAAAATTATAGATAGGATGATGCATTAGGCCCGCATTAGAAAATATTTTAAAAAATTTCTTAGCGTTCCGTGGGTACACAATATTACCAGGATGTTATTCATATTGCGCACGTAAGTCACGCTTTTAATGCTACAATATATCTTCTGCCGAAATTTTGTATCTACGGCACAAGACCGATAAATAGCTATGGGCTTTTAACCTGGCACTATACCCCGATCGGTAGTCTTTGCTAATTATTTAACCCTAATTCCATTCAAACGGATATTACCCTCTTGTACTTTGTGGAATGAACCGGCTTTTTACGCTCGGTTAAATGCCTGTATATTGGCCGGGTAAGGCAGGTAGGGCCGCCGCCACCTTTTACACTTATCTCATCTCCTTTATACACGGTTACTTTGCAACCGGCATTCTCCAATGCGGCTTTTGTTTTAGGGTTGCCGTCCACCATCAAACACTCGCGTGGGGCAAGTGCCAGTACGTTGCAACCCATGCTTTCAAATTCCTCATCGGGCACTTCCAGCAACTGGTACCCACGCTTTAGCAAAAGGTTACGGAATGCAACCGGCATCAAAGGCGAATATACAACTGCAAGATTTGTATCAACCGGGCTTAAAATTGACATAAGATGGAACACGTCTGCCGGCCCTTTGTAATGCGGCAGCGCAACCGTAATTACTTCGACACCTATCCGCTGCAACAGCGCCGTTAACTGTCTTATCCCTTCTTCGTTTGTGCGGTATGTGTGTCCAACTGCAAGGGTGTGCCCGTCGAGCCAGGCAACATCTCCCCCTTCAAATGTGCCGGGTTGCGTAATGGAGCCAAGCACGGGAATACCATTCGTTTCAAATGCTTTTTTTTCGGCAGGCGGTTCATGCACTCTCGCGGCCTTTCCCATATTGCAAATGATCATTCCCTTATCGGTGGCAATGGAAGCATCGCGGCAATAAATAGAATCCATGTTTACGGATGAATCTTCAGGTAAATAAAAAATTTCTGCACCATGATTTTTAAGGATAGATTCAAAAGATGCATACTCTGTTATTGCGCGGGAAAGATCGGGCTTACCGGAATAGTTTAAATCTTTCCAATGTTTTTCGATATGCTCATCGCTTATAAAAGCCTGCTGTACATTTTTGATGAACAGGGATTTTATTTTTCCAATGTCTGAATGGCAGGTGAAGTTCATGTTGGTTGATGGTTGATGTTGGTTGATGGTTGGTATTCCAAACCTAACGCAAATGCGATTATTTTGGGAAGGGATTTCATGGCTTTCTCTTCCAAAGTATCATCACATAAAATGGCAGGCCCGTCACCAATAATATAAATCCCCAGTAAACAATTTCCTGTCCCGAACCAGCAATGGCCCACAAAGAAAATAAAAAAGCCAAAGATGCGAGCACAATTGCCTGCAACCAGCTTCTGCCGCAAAGTGAATATTTATTTTCCATCCGTATGATCAAATAAGACGCAGCAGAAAAAAGATAAGGCACCAGCGAGGTTAATGTTGAAAGCAATATCAAAAATTTAAACTGCTCTACCAGCCCCTTTGTATAATTCATTGACATCAGCACCGAGACCAGGATACTTGAAATAATAATACCCCTTGCAGGAACGCCCTTTTTATTTTTTTTGCCAAAAACAGGCGGAAATAATTTGTCTTTTGCAATGGCATAAGGTATTTGCCCCTGGATAAGTATCCAGCCATTTAACGCGCCAAATGCAGCAATGGCAACGCCCGCGCTTACCCAGTAACGGGCGCTGCTGCCCCAGATTATGACTGCCGCATCTGCAAAAGGTGTAACCGAATGCTGAAGATCGTTTGCAGGAATCATCCCCATTACACTAACAGTACTTAATATATATATAACGGTTGCGGTAAATGTACCCAGCATTGTTGCACGGGATATTGTTTTTTCCGGGTTGGCCACGCTACCCGAAGGTATGGTGGCGCATTCGATTCCAAGGAATGCAAAAAATGTAAAGGTGGTTGTGGCCGTAATAGCCGCAAAATCAGAATTGCCGCCTGCATTGAAGGGAAGAAAATTTTTAAACCTGATAAAAAATAACCCGCCCAGGGCAACCAGCAGTAATGGAATTATTTTTAAAATGGTAGTGATCAATTGTACTTTACCTGATGTTACAATGCCCCGGGTATTAACCCAGGTAAGCAACCAGATAGCGCCCAAACCGGTAACCACTTCAAGTAAGGCATTGGTTGCAAGAAGCGGAAAAAAAGTACTCAATGCGCTCACCAGCGATACAGCGATAGCGGCATTGGTACACCAGATAGAAATCCAGTAACCCCATGCAACAAGGAAGCCGGCAAAATCTCCTAATCCCCTGCGTGAATAGGCATAGGGTCCGCCATCTGCATCCGGCATCAGCTTACTCAAATTACTAAAAACCTTTGCAAGCAAAAAAGCGCCGATAGCAGAAAATACCCAGCCAAGTAAACTGATGCCGCCATACGCGGCTAAGGCAGCGGGCATTAAAAATACACCGGCTCCGATCATATTTCCTACTACCAGCGAGGTGCTTGTCCATAAACCTAATTTATTTTTTTGCGATGAGGATTCAAGCATCTGCCCGGAAGTTTTTTATATGTTTGAGTAAGATACAGTTTTTAGGATTGTTGCCAACAAATTGATTGATACCCATTAGCCTTCTTTGTATGTTCATTTTATTAAAGCAATTATAAGCGAGTCTGGCATTGCAGTATTTTCTATTATACCATTTGTTCCGGGTTGCTGTCAGTTCTTTGTACAGCTCCGATGTGCTTCTTTCCACGGGGCATTCTGCTAATGTGCCATCCCGTATTTTCCAGGTTGCGATGCCTGTGAAAGAAACCAAACGACCATCAGGCGGGAATCTAAAAAATTCTGTTATTTTTTTCCGAACAGTTCCACCCCGGTGCAGCCTTATATTCGGCAGAATTTGAAAAGGCATACTGGTTCTGTAACTCCATCTAAAAGATGATCCTGGAAATTTTTAATCCAGGGCTTCAATACTTCCCGTCGCGTAATGGTTTTTTCGCCTGGGATAATTATATTATCTTCCATCCTCAACTCATCAATGGCAGCAAGATCATGGGGTAGGTCTCCAACTCCGTTCAGAAATTCTACCGCGGGTTGTTCTGTCGTTTTATAGTATTCGTCGTATTCGTAGTTTATTTATGTAAGGATAAAAACCCTTTTTTCATAATATAAAGTTATAGAATTAGATGAAACGTTCGCAATCAGTGGCTGGTAGCGGCCTCGAATAAAAA
>JBDTVX010000144.1:0-12821 GCA_040007015.1 Ferruginibacter sp.
ATGCCAACGGCAACTGGAGTTTGGATAACAAATGGTTGTTTGTAAAAACAATTTCCGCTACCGCAGTTCCCGATATTATACAAGCAGAATATTATATCGATACAGATCCCGGCTATGGCAATGCAAACCTTATCGGTATTGCACCCAGCATCAATTTTTCCAACCGAACGCAAAGTATCAATCCATCTGATTTAAGTGAGGGGGCGCATATTTTTGGCATCCGTGCCAAAGATGCTAACGGCAACTGGAGTTTGGATAACAAATGGTTGTTTGTAAAATCAACATCCGCTACCATAATTCCCGATATTATACAAGCAGAATATTATATCGATACAGATCCCGGTTATGGAAATGCAAGGCATATCAGCATTACATCGGGTACCAATTTATCTAACCTGGCTCAAAGTGTCGATCCATCTTCTTTAAGTGACGGCGTGCATATTTTTGGCATCCGTGTCAAAGATGCCAATGGCGCCTGGAGCATAGATAATAAATGGCTTTTTGTGAAGCAGGCATTGCCCGGTTCGGTACCGGATTTAACGCAATTGGAATGTTATATTGATACAGACCCTGGTTATGGCAAAGCAATTCCGATTGCCATTAACCCGGTAACCGGAATTCCCGATTTTAACCTGCCGGTAAATGTAACGGGACTGGCCACCGGCGCGCATATTTTTGGCATCCGTGCCAAAGATGCCAATGGTGCCTGGAGCCTTGATAATAAACTTCCATTTAATATTTCTTCAGTAATTGCGGCCCCGGCCATTGTTGTTAACAGCGTTGCCAATAAAGAAATGTGTGCAGGCACCATTTTTAATATGTCGTACCACGCTACGGGAATGAACAACGGCAATGTATTTACGGTACAGTTAAGCGACACCCGGGGCAGCTTTACCAATCCCCAGGCTGTCGGAAGCTTTGCCGGCACCACCAGTACGATTATTCTTTGCAGGCTTCCCAAACACGCACCTGATGGAACAGGTTACCGCCTTCGTGTTGTAAGCAGCAACCCGGTGCTTACCGGCATTGTTGAGGCAGACAGTATTACCATTCATAACCGCCCTTTTGTTGGTAATGATACAACTGTATATTTTGTGTGCCAGGGTGAAACAGTAAATCTAAGCCCTGTATACAATACAACCAGTTATTCGTATCAATGGGATAGCACAAATATCACTGGTGTAGGGCCGGGCGTTTACGGCCTGATGGTGGAAGGTACCAATGGCTGTAATGATACAGCACATGTAACCGTACAGCAAAATATAGCCAGGTGGCTCGGTACAGTTAGCAACGACTGGCATACAGCCGGCAACTGGAGCACGGGCAGGGTGCCGGATACAACAACACATGTGATAATACGTGGCGCAGGCAAAACATGTATCATCAGTGCTGGTGATGGATTTGCCGCAAGTGTGCAGGTGCTGGAACAGGCTATTTTCCAGGTATTCATCAACCGAAAAATATCAATAAAGCCAAAATGTATTTCAACGCCTCCTGCTAATTGATAAAAGCAAATGCCCCTCCCATTATTCATAAAAAAAAATGAGAGGGGTACTTCTTTACATTCGTAACATTTATAAATCCCTTTATGAACGCTTTAAAAATACCTCGGGCCAATAATATCCGGGAAGTAATTGTAAAAGAAATAATAAGAGTAGAGGCATTGAGCAATTATAGCCGCATCCATTTATCCAATGGAAAAAAAATAGTAGTGGCTAAAGTATTGCACTGGTTTGAAGATGAGCTTCCCATAGAAATGTTTACAAGGGTACATCGAAGCCATTTGATCAACAAGCATTTTATACAACAGGTTAAAGGCATCCGTTCTAAAACATTGCTTTTAAATAATGGCGAAAGCATTTCAATCAGCAGAAGAAAAAAGATAGCGCTGAATAGTTTTTTATCCTAATGCTGAAGCGATCAATCCAGGTATTATTACCCGTTGCATTTTCCGGAAAATATTTTTATCTTCAATATTAAATTTCCGGATCATGAAAAATATATTTTCTAAATCGTTGCTTGTATTTGTGTTGTTGGTGGTAATAGGCGCGGGAACAGCGTTTTATAAGAAACCCGCCCCGGCGTTTTTTGAAAAACAGGATATCATAAGCTGCATGCCTTCCTTATCTGACATACAACCGGGTGAGAACGGAAAATTTATACCTGTTTTGCCGGGACTGGGGCATCATACCTACACTATCTCTACCATCAATGACAGCACTCAATTGTACTTCAACCAGGGCCTTAACTTTTATTATAGCTATCATTTCAGGGAGGCGCTTGCATCCTTTAAAGAAGCTGCCCGTTTTGATGCCGGCTGCGCCATGGCTTACTGGGGACAAGCTCTTTCGATGGGGCCCTATTATAATAACTATTATTATAAAATGAGAAAGGAAGTACCGGGTGTGATCAAGACGATGAATAACCTGGTGTCAACTGCTGCTGAAAAAGAAAAAGGGCTCATAAAGGCGATGCAGCAAAGATATTCTGCGGATACCACCAATGCCGGCCGCGTTCAGTTAGACAGCAGTTATGCAGCAGCCATGTTGTTACTAACAAAACAATATAGCGGTGATGACGATATCAAAGCATTGTATGTGGATGCAGTAATGCTCAGGCACAAATGGGACTTTTGGAACAATAACGGTAATCCTAAACCGTGGACAACTGAACTGGTAAAACTATGCGAAACGATCCTGGAGAGGGACCGCCTCCATCCAGCTGCACTTCATTATTATATACATCTTACGGAAGCTTCCAAACATCCGGAACTTGCGCTGCACAGTGCAGATGTGCTTAAAAATGAATTGCCGGGTGTGGGGCATATGGTTCACATGTCTACGCATATGTACCAGCGCAATGGCCTCTTTGCAAAAGGCGTGTATGTAAATGAAGATGCCAATACCGTTAACAATTATGTAGATTCCATCGTACCTAATTTAGGAATCGGAAAAAACACCATTCTCCACATCTTCGCCGTGCAGTCTTATTGTGCCATGAATGCGGGGATGTACAGCAAAGGCATGCCGGTATATCTTCGTGCCAGGACAAGGTTGCTCAACCTGAGAACCGCTGTTGAAAAAGATCCTGGTTCACAGGATATATTTATGTTGCCAATTATAGCCTGGGTGAGATTAGGCAAATGGCAGGAAATATTACAATCTCCGGCACCGGATACCACCTGGAAATACGCATCTGTGCTGGATGATTTTGCCAAGGGCCTGGCTAACATTCGTAATAATAACCTGGCAGCAGCAAAAGAATATCTCCTCAAACTTCAGCTAAACCTGGGTGACCGCCTGCTGGGAGTTCGCGATATGCCATTTAACAGCCCGGTACAATGCTGCAATATAGCGGCCGGGATACTTAAGGGCGAACTGTTGTTTGCAGAAGGAAAAACCGGTGAAGCGATAGCGGCCTTTAACCAGGCTGTTGAAGAAGAAGATAAACTTGTTTATCGGGAACCGCAGGATTGGCTGATCCCGGCCAGGCAGTACCTTGGAGCCTGCCTGCTAAAAATGAAAAAAGCAAAAAAAGCGGAACAGGTATACCGGGAAGATCTTATTTCAAATCCAGGTAATGGCTGGTCTTTAGTGGGAATGTATAATAGCCTGGTGGCACAAAATAAAATAAATGAAGCCGGGAAATTTAAAACCGGCTATACCAAAGCATTTGAAGCCGCCGATACAATACCCGAAGCTTCTGTATATTAAAAGAGGAAGGACTATGTTTATTTTTTCATCTTTGCGATGCCTCTTTTTTTTACATTCCGTCAATAGCAATAATAAATAAGTAGTATTGACGAAGTTGTTGGTGCCATGTGCCTTTGGGCACAAAATATCAGTAGAAAAAATTAATGGCAAATGTTTTTCACCTACCGTCCTAATCTCTTCGTAAGCCTTTATGTCACGTCAGGGACAACATATCGGTAGAAAATATTTTAAAGAATTTCTTAGCGTGCCGTAGGTACGCAATATGAATAACATCCTGATCATATTGCGTACCTACGGCACGCTTTTAAATCCGGAATCCATTTTATACAGATATGTTGGCCCTGGCAGGACATCGGGGAAAAGCCAGATCTTAATCAGCTTAATCCCGGTTAGGTAAGCAATGTGAATTTACAGGAAGATTTTTTTTGGTTTCCAGCCTGGAAATGGAGCGAAGTACATTTTTCAGGTGCTTTGTTTGCGGCAGCTAACGAATGCACCAATTAACATGAATAAAACAATTTTTATAAAAGAATTCGTGGGAATCCGATACCTCTGGATCGTGGCAAAAAACAGAAATTTAACTACCTTCCCAAAGATTGCCGCTAACATTTTGCCAATGAATTCCATGTGGCAGGCATTACAGTTTTATTCCAAAGTAATTCCATAATGCCCGGCGGATCTGCCCACCGTTGCTTAACTGTGTCTCTTTTACTTTTCCGTTTTCAGTTATTTTTACAGTATCTCCTGTTAAAGTTATCCTCCCGTTTTTTGTTGGCAGTGAACAAATCCTATTCTGCGTGAAATGAGATTCCCGGCTCGTTTGGTGATAGTTGCACATACCGTAAAAATCTTCTAACTGCCTTTCTTTTTCTGAGAAAATATATTCAGGGATAAACGCTCCGTTTGTGTTCTTTTTTTTAATTACTTTATAACTTTCATTAAAAATTTCAATTCTAAAAATTCCGCGTGGATCGATGGTCTCTTTATCCAACGCTATTTTAATTGGATAGGATGAGAATTCACCAAACCCAACATCTACGACGTAAGTGTCATCTTCTATTTTTACTATCAGCGCGATATGGTCAAACTCTGCACCATAATTTTTTTTGTCATTATAAACCCTTGCTGACACCATTTTAACCTTAAAGCCAAGTTCTTTTAGCAACCCGTAAAAAAGCCCGTTTAGTTCATAGCAAAAACCACCTCTTTTCCGGACTACAATTTTATCAAATAAATTCGTTAAGTCGATTTTTGTGTTATTATGAATATCCAGGTTTTCAAAAGGCACATGCAGTAAGTGCATGATCTGAAGTTCTGAAAGCACTTCAAATGTGGGATCAACGGGGCCTGCATAGTTAATTCGTTCAATGTATTTTTTAATATCCATTGCAGTGTTTGTTTATCCCCGGCATGTATGTTTTGCATTGCGGAAGAGGGGCGCCATCGCTGATGCAGGGGTTTCAATATCTACCCTTAATTCCGGCATTGTTGCTTGCCATTATTTGGTTATTGAGAACCTATGTTCATCCCAAATTTGTCCATTCTTGATAATTGACTTTTGGAAGATGCCATCTTTCCTATAGCCGTTTTTTTCCAGCACTCTCATTGAACCTGTATTATATTCAAATACTCCTGTATGTATTCTTATAAGGTCCAGGGAGTGAAGCCCGTAGCCCGTTACCAGTTTGACAGCTGTGGTAGCTATACCTTTATTCCAAAAAGGTTCGCCAATCCAATAACCGATTTCAGCGGTCTTTCTATAAACATCACATTGTCTTACTAATCCAATGACACCACAAAATTGTTCCCGGAACTCAATTGCAAATGTCATAGGTATATCTTCCTGCTTTGTCATATTAATAAATGTTTCGGCGTCTTTGTTTGTGTAAGGACTGGGAAGAAAATCCCTCACGTTGTCCCAGATCTTTTTGTTGTTAGCAAGAATTGTCAGGGATTTTTGATCATCGTCCAAAAGAGGTCGCAATATTATATTTCCTTCTTTAAGCATAAATAATTAATATGACTGCACGCCAGGTTTAAAACTCTGTACCAGCAAGGGTTTCCAAATAACAAAATTTTTGTCGGACAATCATGATATTACTTATTTAAACTAAAAAATCATTCTTTTTTGACACAGGCCTCGCATGTTGGCAGCATCCATTTCTGATTGTCATAAAAAAAATTATCTGGAAGCAATTGTCGTCAAAATTTATTTTAAACTCATCAGGAGCTCTGTCTCTAATTTAGTTTCATCATTTGTCCAATGTCCGTATATTTCAATGTATGGAAGCTCGGTCTCAAGACCTTTGTCCTTTAATTCCTTTCTCATATTAAGCCCAACTTGTTTTAACAGGTGATAAGGGCCGGTATGTTTGTAGTAAGCATATTTTGTAAGGGTAATGCTTTTCTTTTCTAAACCGGTGTCATATTCCGGGATATTGTCAAGTTCAACACCAGCAAATACTTTTTCACCGGGTTCATAAACCCAAATGTTAAGGCCTTTATTTTTTAAACCGCCCGACTTAACTATCTGCCACATTTTATCCATTAACTTAAACGCTGTTCCTGTGTAATCCTTGTTAATAGCAATCCCGGAAAAGCCATAAATGTCAGGCGTAAGGTCTTTAATAATTGTTTCTACATTCATTTTTGCTGAATATTTTTGCTTTGCAGGTGCTGCTGGGGTTTTGCATTGGAGCATCTTAAAATTAATAAATTACACCAATGCTCCAAAATAATTTTGCTTCGTGCCGCTGTTGCGGCTGTACGTAGGCCTTTACCGGTACTGCCCTTCATATCACAGGGTTGGTCCCACATTCAATGCGTATGACGGCTCTTTTACACATCGGGTTTTCACGGTTATCTCTTTCATAATTTAAATAGCCAACTGTGAAAACCACACCGGCAAATAAACACAGGGGGTTTTTTCGGGAAAAAAGTGCCGGTCAATATTTTTTTCAAATTACTTTGAAGTACAAAGTACTTTTTACTATCTTTGTATTTCAAAGTAACTTTAATAAAGAACAAAACATTTATTATGCAAAACAAAAGACTTACCGGCATTATGCTCACTATCGCGTTTCTGTTACTCATTCCATTCATAGCGATGCAGTTCACAGATGAAGTGAAATGGACCGCTCCGGATTTTATTGTCGCTGGTGTCCTACTCCTCGGTACCGGTCTCATGTGTGAGCTTGTAATGAGGAAGGTAAGCAAAACCCGGAACCGGATTGCCATCTGTGGCGCTCTCCTGGCAGGGCTCTTTCTTATTTGGCTGGAACTTGCAGTTGGTATTTTCGGGACGCCTTTCGCAGGGCATTAGGCAGCAAAGCCATGTTCGACGACGCCAGGGCAATTGCAATAATTTATTTTAGCGCAGAAAAAATGGGGGAGGGCGAGTGCAAAATTTTGCCAGCTCTTTTTACGCCAGTCCGAATACCAGTCCGGCAATTCATCCTTGCGGGGCTCAAGTCGCCCTGCTATCAGGGTTCCACGATTGTCTATTTCATAATTGAAATAGCTGGTGTGAAAACCCCGCCGGGATATCACTCATTGCAGTTTATTTTGAAATTGTCGTCTCTGCCGCTTGAATATGGTTGGCAATTAAAATCGCAAATTCAGTCCACAGTGGTTGCGGAAAACCATGTCCCATGCTATCGAAGAGTTCAAGTTTCGCGCCCGGAATTGCCGCGGCAGTAGCTATACCACCACTCACATCAATCATCTTATCTGCTTTGCCATGTATTATCAGTGTGGGCACATTTAAATGGTGTAGCAGTTCTGTCCGGTCTCCTGATTTAAGAACTGCAACGGATTGACGTAACATACCGAGTGGATCGTGGTCCCGATCCCATGCAAGAGCGACCCTTTCTAAAACAGCAGCCTCGTCGAAAGGATATTCGGGTGATCCAATTGCCTTGAGCGCTCTTACTTGCCATTCGATGTAACCCTGTCTGTCATCAACAGGTGGGGGGCCCAAGGGAGCCAATACTGAATAGTCCGGATGGCCTACTGAACTGTTTCCGGTGGTGGACATCATTGATGTGAGGGACCTGACTTTGGCAGGATATTCTATAGCAATAGTCTGGGCTATCATACCACCCATAGAAGCTCCAACAAGATGTACGCTTTCGAAACCAAGGCCATCCATTAAACCCGCTGTATCTGCCGCCATGTCTGACAGAGTGTAAGATGCCGAAGTGTAATCGCCAGTCATTGCTGCACCCAGGTCAGGTACAGGGGCATCGGCAAAGTGTGTGGATAAGCCTGTATCACGGTTGTCGAAACGGATAAGCTGCAGTTCATGGTTAACCAATTCCGTACAAAAACCGTTTGGCCAGGCAATCATCTGTGCACCGCCACCCATAATGAGGAATACCGGAGGTGATGAAATATTGCCAAGACGCTGGTATACAATTTCAATACCTGATGGGCCGATGTTACGGATTTTTTCTTCCTGCATATAAACCTGTTTTTTTTATATGGATGACCTTGTCAGGTGTAATTTTTCGAAAGGCTTTCTTTTTTAGCAATATCCAGGGCAATTTTTTGTGCATCTGAGGCAATCTCCCTGATCTGCCCCGTTGGGCTTACCCAATAGCCACAGAAATACAATCCATCCTTACCAAAATATTTTTGCTTATCCGCACATACCTGTAAATCCACAACACGCGTCTTATCAACATCAACTATTTCAGCATAATCCCGCGAATACCCGATACCGGCAACAATGGCATCAAAGATTTCTTTTTTGCCATTGTTGAAATGAATGGTTTTGCCTTCGATATGATCAATACCGTCATAAATTTTTATGTGGCCTTGCCGGATATGCCGGATGGTGTCAATGTCCAATAAGGGAACATTCCCGTCCCTGCGGATTTCTTCCAGTGGCCCGTAGGGCATTTTTTTAAGTCCCAGTTTGGTAAGATCGCCAATCAACCACTTCATTAAAGGGGCGCTGATGGCATCGGCAATACGTGGTGAAAGACGCCTCATTAATAAACTTAGTTCCAGTACCGGCACGCCCAAAACATCTCTCGGAATCACATTTACGGGGGAGCGAACCGCCATCGAAGGTGTTGAACCCTGTTCGTATAGATCAACCGCGATTTCGCAGGCCGAATTACCAAAACCTACTACCAACACGTTTTGCCCTTTGAAGTCTTTGCCGGTTTTGTATTCATAACTGTGCAGCATTTTCCCGGGAAATGTTTCCATCCCTTTAAAGTTGATGGGTTTGGGTTTACTATAAAGGCCGGTAGCCATTACCAGGTGTTTTGATTTAAATGAGCCGCCGGTTGTTTCAGTAATCCAATAATCACCTTCTTTCTTAACAGATATAGCTTCGGTATTAAAAACCGGGTTGATGTTAAATTCTTTTTGATAATCATCTAAATAATCAACCACTTGCTGCCGGTCAGGATACCTGGGTATTGATCTTCCGAATTTTTTAAACGGTAAATTTGAAAGTCTTTTGCTTGTATGCAAGTGCAGGTGGTCGTAATGGTTGCGCCATGGTGTGGCCACCTGGCTTTGTTTTTCAATAATGATATATTCAATATTTTGTTTTTGCAAAGAGGCTGCGGAAGCCAAGCCAGAAATGCTTGCTCCAATAATGAGGGTATTTGTTTGCTTCACGGGCATAACATTTTATAAAAGTGACGCACAGCGATTTTGTATTGCCAAAGTTGGCGATCCGGTAGCCACCGGGTGAAAACAGGAAATACAAAATAACAACAAAAAGCCGAACGACGGCCTTTCGTGTTCAATAATATATGATGCTATCTTTTGCTGTTTTTAATAATTATTGTTCAGATATCTGTTTCAATATTTCCAATGCTTTCGGAAATGTGGCATTAAAATATTGTTCAAATTCAGGGGTTGCATCCAACTCGACATTCAATTCTGTGGTACCGCTATCTTCTTCCAGGTGATAACTTTCTGTGGCTCCTCCCCATTCTTTCTTTTCTTCAATGCCATTCTTCACTTCACCCAAATGCTTAAATGTCATTTGCGTATTGGGTATTTTTTTTTCAATAACCCCAAACATGCCTTCGCCCTTTGGTGTAAGGAATAAAATCTTACTTCCTTCTTTCCAGTCGCTTTCTGCATAAGAACCTTCTGAAAATGCTGCGGTCCATTGCCTGTAACTTTTATCATCCCACAGTGTTTCCCAAACTTTCTCTTTGGAAGCATTAATTTTAGTCTTGAATTTTAATGTTGACATAGTATTCGTTTTAAATAGTGAATAATGACGATTGAATTGCAACGCTAAGTTATAAGCAATATTTGTTTTTAAAAACCCGCATTTACGACAATTTGAGGGGTGATTGAGTCAGGCTGTGGCCGTTTTATATAATGCCGCGCAATAATTTACAGCAGGTGATTCCTCTATCCTGCCCTGATTCTATGACTAACAGGTTTGCTGGTTGCGACTGTTTTTTAAAATCTTTTTGAGATTTTTTATAATAAGGTTTAAATAATTTTTTTGCGATCCGGGATTGGGGTCTTCAAAGATTAAAATATATGAGTACCGGTTGGCCCAAATAATAAATTTTCTTTTTCCTGGTTTTACAATAAACTATTTTTCCTTGTTTATCAGTCTGCAAAAATACTAAACCATCATCGTTTCCAGGCGGGGGCTCACTTATAAATGTATGTGCATACCCTATGTAAAAATCAAATCGCGGATTAAGTATTTGTCATAGTTAAATTATGGATGAGGAGTAGCGGTATAATTAAAAGTGTACGGATGGTAGCGTGTTTCGCAAATAAATATTGCATTGGCGAGTGCAGCCTGAATTTTATCAATTGCCGCCACTGAACTATCAGAATAGTTTAAGGCCAATTGCAAGGCTTAAAGTACCAAAATCTTCCCTGTTGATCTTATCCCGGTTAAAAATATTGATGTACGAAATTTTTCCCGTCCATTTTTTATATTTAGAAAAGTAAAAGCCAACTGAAGGTTTAATGCCTAATAAAGTCTGTCCGTTGATAAAACTTGGCCCGGCAACAAACGATAAATAAATATTTTCTGCCGGATGAAATGATGAGCCGGCAAAAAGATTTACCATTCCACGAACGTCGTTAGGCGTTGGTGGTATAGAACCATCGTTATTTAATCTAAACACTTTGTCATCTTCCAGGTAAATGTCGCCGGTAAGCTCAATGGTTGGTTTAAACCTTGTACTGTTGTTAAAATAAGTTTGCAGTCCCAGTCCAACACCCCAGGGATTGTTTCCCTTCGTTCTGTCGGAAATTGTATTATTAAATTGTGCCAGCAGGCAGGTTGTCAATTTATTTGAAGACTGTCCAAAAGTTTGTGTCAAAATGAAACAAACTAACACTGTCAAAAAAATCATTTTCATATAGCAGGTTTTGTGTTTACTCGGTTTTAGATTTAGTTAAATGATTGTATATACCCCAAAGAGGAAAAGTTGGTTTTTGACTTGCATAACCTGCTAAATGACTGCGGATGTTGAAAACCTAAATCGTATGCAATTTTTAGGAAGCTTATTGAACTGATGATGTTCGCTGACCGTTTTAATCCTGTAAGGTTGTACGCCTGCCATACCGCAATATAATTGTTATTGTTTAAAAGCTGCTGCAAATTCTTTTTCAAAATCTGCCAACTCTACTTTCCCCATCACCCCGGGTTTATTCCGGTAATAGCCGACTGTTAATGTTCCGTTATGAAGGCTTGCATACATTAACAGCATGTACTTTTTGTATTAACTCTTTTACCAATGGTTTGCTGATGTTCCCTAACGAGTCCGTAATTGTAATTTTCATTTTTCTATTTTTTGATGTTGCAAAGCTCCGTTCAAAAAATAAACAGGAGTAGTCGAATCTACTTTTGTTTGTAGTCAAAAATAAGGTCTCTCCTGGTTGGTGAGTGAAGATATATGCCATCCCGCTTTCATAAAATTTTGCGAAGAATATTTATATATTCCGGAGTTACACATAATTATCCCCGAAAATCGTTATTTTTAAGCGATCTGTTTATTTAAAAAATCAGGCAACACAGTTTGAGATGCTACCCCTCTTTTTTATTGTTTTCAACATTGTTTATTTCGTATTCCATTGCCGGCGCGCAACAGATTACCGGCTTCTGGAAAGGTAAGATCGATCATAAAAATGTAGAGCTAAAAATAGTAAAAAACGGGGACAGCCTTACCGGTACCAGCTACTATTACGAATCGCCCGGCAATTACAGGAGGTATAGCATAAAAGGCTATTTTGATGACAGGGACAATAGTGTAGCATGGTGGGACGACCAATTGATTGAAGAGAAAAAAAGTAAAAGGCTTTTTACTTCACCAGTTTCTACCGCTTACGTTTCAACAGCTGATTTTAATTGCCCCGGGGGCACCAAAATGTACCTGAATGGAAATGCTGTTTTAAAAGAAAAAGAAGAGCAGTTGAAGGGGCCGGTTGATTTGCAAAAATCCGGCACTCATACATTCAATGACGAATGGGATTTTGTAATTGATAACTATACCGATGGCGCTAATGACCCTGAGTTGATTGACAGTATTGGTAAACTGGCTTTTAATAAACCGTTACCTGTTGAAATAGCAGTGATTGAAAAAAAACCGCAGAAGCCATCTTCAAAAGAATTGGTTGTACAACCCAAAAAAAAAATATTTATTCCCCCCGCCAAAAAGGAACCTACAGTAACACCAGTGCATGAACCAATCGAACAACAGATAATCACTGCTGCGCCTTTAAGCACGATACAAAAATTCGTCACCCGTCGCAAAGTGATATTGCAGGAGATACCGGTTAGCAGCGATTCAATTGAATTGCGGTTTTATGATAATGCCGAGGTGGATGGGGATTCTATAGCTATTTTTCTGAATAGCCAACTGATTTATGAGCATATCCGCCTCACAGAAAAAGCTTACATCATCAGGCTGGCAATTGCAGCGCTACAGGATTCAAACGAGCTGGTGATGGTGGCGGAAAATCTGGGATCCATTCCTCCCAATACCTCTCTGATGGTTGCCATAGTGGATGGAAACCGCTACGAGAAAAGACTTGAAAGTACGGAGCAAAGCAGTGCCGGCATCCGGTTTATCCGTAAGAAACCGCCGGTTCAATAGAAGG
>JBDTVX010000145.1:0-12766 GCA_040007015.1 Ferruginibacter sp.
TATATTTTCTTGCATTTATCCTTCTTTGCAGTACGGGGATTGCACAAACAGCAGATATAAATGCTACCAAAGAAACTCAAAATCTCCTTCTCAATTTAAAAAAACTTTTACCTAAGGGTGTTATGTTTGGCCACCAGGATGACCTTGCATATGGCGTAGGATGGAAATATGAAACCGGCAGAAGTGATGTAAAAGATGTTACCGGTAATTACCCAGCAGTGTATGGCTGGGAACTTGGCCGATTGGAAATTGATGCCCCTGTAAATCTTGACACCGTACCATTCAATAAAATGAAACAGATGATTGCTGAAGGTTATGAGCGCGGGGGCGTAATAACAATTAGCTGGCACCTTAATAATCCATTAACGGGTAAATCTGCATGGGATCCGGCGCCTGGAACCGTTGAATCCATTTTGCCGGGGGGTAATAAAAATGAGTTATATAAAAGCTGGCTCGATAAAGTTGCAACCTTTATGTTAGACCTAAAGGGAAAACGGGGCGAGTATATCCCGGTCATATTCCGCCCCTTTCACGAACTCAATGGAAGCTGGTTCTGGTGGGGCAAAAATCATTGTTCGCCTGAACAACTGAAACAACTCTACCGGTTTACCGAAAATTATTTACGGGATGTAAAAAATGTACACAACCTGTTATACGCATTTAATACTGATAGGTTTGCCGGCCGTGAAGACTATCTTGAGCGATATCCCGGGGATGATTATGTAGATATACTGGGTTTCGATATTTACCAGAAAGGCGATATACTTCCCAATGATAAATTTATTGCTGAATTAGACAGGAGCCTTACCTTGCTTGAGAACATTGCGGCATCAAAAAATAAAATACCGGCGCTTACCGAGTTTGGATACAATACTGTTCCTGATAGTGCGTGGTGGACAGGTGTTTTTTTTAGAGCCATCCAAAAACATAGCATCTCTTATGCATTAGCGTGGCGAAATGCAGGACAGGTATCAAAGGATATGATAGAATTTTATGTGCCCTGCAAAGGGCAGCAATCCGCGGCCGATTTTAAAAAATTCAGTGAGTTGCAAAATGTATTTTTTGAAAATAAAGCAAGGGAACAAAATTTATATCGCAACCCATAAACATCAACTACCAACTGTCAACCCCCTAACCATCAACCTATATCAAAAACAAGAACATACCTGCTGAACGTATATGAAATTACATCTCATCGATATCCTGATATTAGTAGTTTACCTCGTTACAATGGTTCTTATCGGGTTTTGGATGAGGAAAAAAGCAAGGCAGAATAAGGAAAGCTACCTCATGGGTGGAAAGTCCCTGCCCTGGTATATGCTGGGCCTTAGTGATGCGTCGGATATGTTCGACATCAGCGGCACCATGTGGATGGTGGCTTTATGTTTTGTATATGGGCTCAAAAGTATCTGGATACCCTGGCTTTGGCCCGTATTTAACCAGGTTTTTATGATGATGTTCCTGAGCAAATGGTTGCGCAGGAGTAATGCCAATACCGGTGCGGAATGGTTGCGTACAAGATTTGGGTTAACAGGCAGGGGCGTAAAAGGTTCGCATATTATTGTGATCGCATTTGCACTCATCGGTTGCCTGGGCTTTTTAGCTTATGGGTTTGTAGGACTGGGAAAATTCGTGCAGATATTCATTCCATGGGATAATGTGAAAGATTATGTCCCTTTCCATGTAAGTGACAAATATGTGCCTCATTTTTATGGTATCGTGTTTACACTGTTCGCGATGTTTTATTCTATACTGGGTGGCATGCACAGCATTGTGCTGGGAGACGTGATCAAATATGCAATTATGACGGTGGGTTGTATCGCCATCGCGGTAATTGCCATGCAAAAACTTAACGGCCACACGCTGAATGTTCCGGATGGGTGGAGCGATCCTTTCTTTACCTGGCACCTGAACCTCGACTGGAGCAGGATCGTTGCGGATGCAAATAAGAAAATAGCAAGCGATGGATACAGCTTATTTGGATTGTTTTTTATGATGATGTTGCTGAAAGGAGTATTTGCGTCCCTGGCAGGGCCGGCGCCCAATTATGATATGCAAAAAGTGTTAAGCACCCGAAGCCCCAAAGAAGCCAGCAAGATGACCGGTTTTGTAAGTATCATGCTGCTCCCGATCCGTTATTCAATGATTACCGGACTTACTGTGCTGGCTTTATTGTATTACAATCAACTCTATTTAAAAGGTCCCGATGGCGTTACGGATTTTGAGCGGATACTGCCGGCCACTATTAATAATTTTTTACCTGTAGGCGTTTTGGGAATAGTGCTGACCGGTTTGCTGGGTGCATTTATGGGTACGTTCAGCGGCACGCTCAATGCGGCACAGGCCTACATTACCAATGATATCTATCTCAAATACATTAATCCAAATGCAGGTACCAAAAAAGTGATCACCCTCAATTATGTTATGGGTATATTGGTAGTTGCCGTGGGTGTTTTCTTTGGCTTTTTGGCCAATGATGTAAATGAAATTCTGCAGTGGATCGTTGGAGGGCTATATGGTGGCTATGTGGCAGCCAATTGCCTTAAATGGTATTGGTGGCGGTTTAATGCCAATGGATTTTTTTGGGGCATGGCAGTAGGCGTGGTGGGAGCATTACTAATGCCCTCTGCCATCAATTGGGGAATGAGCCATCATTATATTACACAAGCCTTGCCATTGTATTGGTGGCCTGTGTTATTCCTGTTTTCCCTGGCAGGATGTTTTATTGGAACTTATGCGGCTCCGCCAACGGATGAAGAGGTATTAAAATCTTTTTACAAAACGGTAAGGCCATGGGGTTTTTGGAAACCCATTCATGAAAAGGTGGTGATGGATGATCCTGCTTTTGCTGGCAATAAAGGATTTAAGCTTGATATGTTCAACGTGGTGATTGGTATCATCGGCCAGTTGTGCTTTACTCTTTTGCCGATGTATTTTATATTAAGAATGCAAACACCTTTATGGATTACAATTGGGGCAATCATTGTAATCGTGCTTATTTTAAAAAGAACATGGTGGAACAAACTGGAAGACTAATGGTCAATGGTCAGTAATCAATCGTCATTTAACTACTATATAACAGTATATATTATATGAAAGCAGAATTTAAAAAAAGGCTGGCGCTTTTAAAAGAGCAGCATCATTTGCTGGTGATTAAAAAAAATGAGCCGCTTTCTGAAAGCAATGGTGTGTATAACCGTTATAAAAATGCTGTACTAACGGCAATGCATACCCCCTTAACCTGGCGCTATGATCTTGATCTGGCAACAAACCCGTTTTTAATGGAAAGGTTCGGTATCAATGCTACATTGAATGCCGGCGCCATCAAATGGAACGGGAAATATGCATTGGTAGCAAGGGTGGAAGGGGCTGACAGGAAAAGTTTTTTTGCAGTGGCCGACAGTTATAATGGCATTGATAATTTTCAATTTTGGGAATACCCCTTACTGATGCCAGAGACAGATGTACCGGACACGAACATTTATGATATGCGGTTGATTGTGCATGAAGACGGATGGATCTACGGGCTTTTTTGTACCGAAAGAAAGGATCCGGATGCCCTTGCGGGCGACCACTCTTCCGCGATTGCACAATGCGGTATCGCAAGAACAAAAAATATGGTGGAATGGGAGCGACTGCCCGATCTGAAAACACCCTCCATACAGCAACGAAATGTGGTATTACACCCGGAATTTGTAAAAGGGCAATATGCTTTTTACACAAGGCCACAGGATAGTTTTATAGAAGCGGGCAAGGGTGGTGGAATTGGTTTCGGCCTGGCAAAAGATATTACCAATGCCATTGTGGAAAAAGAGATCGTAATTGATAGCCGCGTATACCATACCGTTTATGAAATGAAAAATGGCCTTGGCCCGGCTCCCATTAAAACCAGGCATGGCTGGCTCCACCTGGCCCACGGGGTTAGAAATACCGCGGCCGGCCTTCGCTATACATTATATTTGTTTATGACCAGCCTGGATGATATAACACGGGTTACGCACAAGCCTGGTGGTTATTTTTTGGCCCCCGAAGGGGAAGAACGGATAGGGGATGTTTCTAACGTCGTATTCAGCAACGGATGGATTGCAGATGAGGACGGAACCGTATTCATTTATTACGCTTCATCAGATACCAGGCTGCATGTGGCTACCAGTACCATTGACCAGTTAACGGATTATGTTATGAATACGCCGCAGGATGGGTTACGTTCTGCAGCATCCGTGCAAACAATTTTCAATATGATCCGGCACAATCATGATCACCTGGAAAACAGGAAAGAACATGTACCTCTGCAGGGGAAGAAAATTTACAAATAAAATGATCAATCATTTTTTTCGTTCTAAAGCACGATGAATTATCCAGGCCGGGCTATCACCCTCAATGATACAAAGTTACTAACGGTATACTATAACGAAGTAAGGTCCGAGTTAGACAATATCCTTGCATATTGGATGCGAAAGACGCATGACAGGGTTAATGGGGGCTTTACCGGGCAAATTGATGAAAATAATATCCCGCTGCCGGGAGCCCCAAAAGGGGCCGTACTGAATGCCAGGATACTATGGGCTTTTTCCGCTGCATATAAAATCACCAATGATGCCGAACACCTGCACCTGGCAAGAATTGCTTTCAATTATTTAACGGCTAATTTTATTGATAAAGCGTATGGAGGCATATTCTGGACAGTAAACGCGCAGGGCCGTCCGCTGGATACCAAAAAACAAATTTATGCACTGGCATTTGCAATATATGGATGCAGTGCATTTTTTGAAATAAGCAATAATGAAGCCGCAAAAAATATGGCGGTTGAATTGTACCGGCAAATTGAAACGCACAGCTTTGATACTGCAAATACCGGCTACCTGGAGGCATTTACCCGTAACTGGCAGTCCCCGGGCGACCTTCGGCTGAGTGATAAGGATGCAAATGAAAAAAAAACAATGAATACTCATTTGCATATACTGGAAGCATATACCGCGCTCTATCAGGTGTGGCCGGATGAAAAACTAAAAACGCAGATTAAAAATCTTATACAAAATTTTAAGGATCATATTGTAGACGGTGATACAGGCCATCTCATACTTTTTTTTGATGAACAATGGAACCGGAGATCGGGTACTGTTTCTTATGGTCATGATATTGAAGCGGCCTGGTTATTATTGGAAGCGTCAGAAACGATCAAAGACGGGCCGTTAATAGAAGCTGTAAAAAAGATATCCCTTCAAATAGGAGTGGCTGCCACCGAAGGATTAGATAAAGACGGAGGGCTTTGGTACGAGTATGAAACGACTACCCGGCATCTCATCAAAGAAAAACACTGGTGGGTGCAGGCCGAAGCAATGGTCGGTTTTTTTAACCATTGGCAATTAACAAAAGATGAAACTTACCTGCAAAGGTCGTTACAGTCATGGCATTACACCAATACATTTATTAAAGATAAAATTTATGGGGAGTGGCTATGGGGAAGAAATGAGGACGGCACGGTAATGAAGGGCCAGGATAAGGTAGGCATATGGAAATGTCCTTATCACAACAGCAGGGCCTGCATAGAAATAATTAAGCGGTTGAAGGTTGCTTTACATTTATAAAAGGATATAATATTAAATTAAAATTACAGTTCATCCGGGGCAGGAGTATTGACAGCGTGGGAAAGGGCTGCTATGGCGGTGATTCATTGAACCACAGCAGGGCTGACGCACGAAAATTGATTACTTAAAAAGGGGCTTGTTCCTAACCCCGAAGGCCCGCCTGAACGGAACGGGCAGGGATGTAATTTTTATAGAGAATGAATGATCGCTGAGTTTTGAAAACCCGAAGGGGCGAAATGTCACCCCTTCGGGTTTCAATTCCGTTTTGACAACGATATGAGTACCTTTAAATATATTTAGTGTTTACAAAAATGATTAGATAATAATAATTCATATTTCACATCATCCTTTAAAAAAACAAAATGAAGCAATTCCTATTCTTAATTTTTGCTGCCACCGTTTACGTTTCCGCATTTGCACAAACAAAAAGAACCGGTAACCTGGCAAATAAAAAGGTAGCCGAATTACTTGCTAAAATGACCCTCGAAGAAAAAGTGGGGCAGATGACGCAGGTTACACTCGGTGTTGTGGGTACAAAAACTGACGGGGAATTAGATGCCGCCGCATTGAAAAATGCAGTAGATGATCATAAGGTGGGTTCCATTTTAAATGTAACCAATCATGCTTTAACCGTTGCGCAATGGCACAAACTGCTTACACAGATCGCTGATGAGGCAAAAAATACCCGGTTAAAAATTCCGGTGATTTACGGGCTTGATGGTATCCACGGACAAACCTATACATTGGACGCAACTTTATTTCCTCAAAATATCGGGATGGCCGCTACACGTAACGTGGAACTGGCGAAGGCTGTTACAAAAGTAGCGGCAAAGGAATTAAGGGCTTCCGGCGTTCGCTGGAACTTTGCACCTGTATTGGATATTGGCCGGCAGCCATTGTGGTCAAGGTTTCCTGAAACCTATGGAGAAGATGTGTTTATCGGAAAAACAATGGGTGCCGCTGTGATAAAATCCTATGAAGAAGATGGTTTGCACAGTACCACCGCCGTTGCAAGTTGCATGAAGCATTATTTAGCCTATTCCGCGTCGAGAACCGGAAAAGACAGGACGCCCATTTATTTACCGGATATAGAAATGCGTGAATATTATCTTCCACAATTCAGGGAAGCCGTAAAAGCGGGAGCATCCACTATCATGATTAACTCCAGTGAAATAAACGGGGTTCCGGTACACGCAAATAAATATTTACTAACCGATGTTTTAAGAAAAGAACTGGGCTTTGAAGGCGTTATTGTAACCGATTGGGAAGACATTAAAAGGGTGCACGACAGGCACAATGTAGCCGCTACGCCACGTGAAGCTGTTGCCATGTGTGTAAATGCCGGTATTGACATGAGCATGGTACCTACAGATTTTTCTTTCTACGACCTGTTGATCGAAGCAGTAAAAAAGAATGAAGTACCCATGAGCAGGGTGGATGATGCGGTAAAAAGAATCCTTACTTTGAAATTCAGGCTTGGTCTGTTCGACAACCCTTATCCCGAAAAAGAAGCCATTGCGAATTTTGGCAAACCGGAATACCAGTTACTGGCATTGGATGCGGCACATGAAGCGATGACCTTATTAAAAAATGAAACCCATATTTTGCCTCTTTCAAAAAATGCAAAAGTGCTGGTAGCAGGTCCCGCTGCACAAAGCATCAGCGCATTAAACGGGTGCTGGAGCTATACCTGGCAGGGTAAAGATGAACAGTGGTATCCTGCAGACAGCAAGACTATTTTGCAGGCAATCACCGCGAAATCAGGGGCAGCAAATACACTAACTACCACGGGTAAAGGATTTGATAATAAGATGAATTATGACGCTGCGGCATTAACCGCTGCTGCTGCTGATGCAGATGCCATTATTTTATGCCTGGGCGAAAACGCTTATGCAGAAAGCCCGGGTAATATTGGTGACCTCGCATTGGATGAAAACCAGGAGGCGCTTGCTAAGGCGGCGGCTGCAACCGGTAAGCCGGTAATATTGGTTTTAACGGAAGGGAGGCCAAGATTTATCAGCAATATTGAACCATCCATGAAAGGCATCCTGATGGCATATTGGAGTGGAAAGAAAACCGCCGAAGCCATTGCGGATGTATTGTTTGGCGATTATAATCCCAATGGTAAACTGCCATTTAGCTATCCACGGAGTATGGGCGAAGTAGTGATGTATGACAGAAAACCAACTGAAGAAATAAGGGAGGTTTTTAATGATGACATTCACACCGGTTACAATCCGTTGTTTGCTTTCGGGCATGGCTTAAGTTATACCAGTTTTGAATACAGCGATATCCGGTTAAGCACTGCCGAACTGAAAGGAAATGAGAATTTAACCATAACGGTAACCATAAAAAATACCGGCGCCCGGGATGGCAAACATGCCGTGGAATTATATTCAAGAGATATGTATGCCAGCATAACGCCCAGCATGAAACGCTTAAGGGCTTTTCAAAAAATTGACCTGAAAGCAGGCGAAACAAAAACGGTAACATTCCATATTAACAAAAATGACCTTGCATTTGTAAATGCCCAATTGAAAACTGTAACAGAGCCGGGAGATTTTAAAGTGATGATCGGAGATTTGAGTGCAGATTTTCATTATAATTAAAATCAGCATTTTAAATGGAAGGATAATAGGTTAATTAAAGACAGTATGATGGAACTTAAGCTATGCGAATTTATAAAGAAGCTGTTTATTGAAAGGCTTAAGCTACCTATTCAGAAAACAGCTTTCCTTCAGCGGGGTCAGGCCCCCCTCTGCCTTTGGAGAGGGGCTGGGGGTGAGGTTTCATCAAAAAAATCCGGCATACTTATCTTACTCATCATCGCAATACCATCAATTTTATTTTCACAAAATAAAATTGAACTGACAGATCCAAAGGCTACCAGCGAAACAAAGACCTTGTATCATAACCTTTACAAGCTCTCCGAAAACCACATTCTTTTTGGCCATCAGCATGCTACCGAATACGGCCATGGCTGGTTTGGCGACCAGAACCGGTCGGATGTAAAATCTGTAACCGGTTCGCACCCTGCAGTGATCGGCGTCGATTTTAGCGGACTGTCAGGAAGGCCTGATAGCATGATTGAAAAAGAAAAAGCCTCCTTGCGAAAACACATATCAGCTACCTACAACAGGGGTGGTGTTACAACTGTTGCCTGGCATTTTTCAAACCCCGTATCGGCGGGTGGCTTTTATTGGAATAACTCCGTATCGTTGCCAGCTGTAAAATACATTGTACCCGGTGGATCGCAGCATGAAAAATATAAAGCCATCCTTCGCTCAATCGGCGAATTTGTAAAAACGATCAGGGGGGGCGATGGCAAAATGGTACCAATGATATTCAGGCCCTTTCATGAATTTGACGGTGATTGGTTCTGGTGGGGAAAATCGCATTGTACCACGGAAGAGTTTACAGCACTATGGAAATTTACTGTGAGCTACTTACGGGATAGCATAGACGTACATAATTTTATTTATGCCTTTTCCCCCGATTGCAACTTTACCACTGAGGCACAATACCTGGAGCGATATCCCGGAAACCAATGGGTGGACATACTCGGTATGGATGACTATGCCGATTTTGGAAGAGACGGGAAATATAACCTTGATTCGGGGATAAAGAAATTGTCAATTGTTTCGGGTTATGCAAAGAAAGTGAATAAGCTGGCCGCGTTTACAGAAACAGGCCTGGAGTCTATACCCAATGCCGGCTGGTGGACGGGCACTTTACTAAAGGCACTACAATCTAAAAAAATGCGGCTGGCCTACGTATTGGTTTGGAGAAATGATGCCAAAAGCCCTACCCATTTTTATGCGCCGTTTCCAGGGCAGGCAAGTGAAGCGGATTTTTTAAAATTTTATAATGATCCATACACATTGTTTGAAAAAGACCTGGGAAATATTTATAAATGATGTCTGATTTTACGGGGCAAGCCCGGTTGACCTGGTCGGACGGGCCTGATTTTTTTAATTTGTTCGTGTTTATGTTTGTTTGTTGATGCAATATTTGGGTTAAAAATATATGATGCTGTGGCGATGGCTATTTATAAAATGTATTTTTGATCGTTGTGGAACCTGTTTTAAAGAAACCAGCGCAGACATCAAAAAACCAGGCATTCAATTATGTTACTATTAAATTTATTACTATGAAAATAATCACAATTGTTATTATCTTTTTTTGTGCTTTTTACAATGCCAACGCACAGCCTGTAAAAACACATGGCCAGCTAAAAGTACAGGGAACACAATTGATGGATCAAAATAACCAGCCGCTTGTGCTAAATGGAATGAGCTTTGGCTGGAGTTGTTTTCACCCGCGCTTCTACACTGCGGCCGCTACCAGGTGGCTGCACAAAGACTGGAAATGCAGTGTGGTAAGGGTGGCGCTTGGGGTAGAGCCAGACTACGGCTACCTAAAAGATTCGGCAAAGAATATGAAGCTTATCCGAACGGTAGTGGAAACAGCCATCGACGAAGGGATCTATGTTATCATTGACTGGCACAGTCATAATATCAATTTGGAAGAAGCAAAAGGTTTTTTTAAAGAAATGGCCACTGCTTATGGCAAGTATCCAAATATCATTTACGAGATATTCAACGAGCCCGATTATGAAACATGGGATGAAGTAAAAAAATATTCCATCGAAGTGATTGCCGCCATCCGTGCCATTGATCCCAATAACATTATTTTGGTAGGCAGCCCGCATTGGGACCAGGATATTCTTTTACCCGCAGAAGATCCCATTACCGGGTACAGCAACCTGATGTATACGGTTCATTTTTATGCAGCCACCCACAAACAATTATTAAGAGACAGAACAGATGCGGCTATTGCCAAAGGATTACCCATTTTTATTTCAGAATCTGCGGGTATGCAGGCTACCGGTAACGGCGCCATTGATTATACCGAATGGAATAAATGGATCAGCTGGATGGAAGCAAAAAAATTAAGCTGGATCACCTGGTCCGTATCGGACAAAGACGAAACCTGTTCGGTACTAAATAAAACAGCATCGGATTATGGCGGCTGGAAAACGGACGACCTGAAAGAATCAGGAATTAAAACAAGAGAAATTTTAAGAAATAAATTCAATAAAAATAAATAACCATGAAGAAGAACTGGCTGTTAATGATCGCTGTTTTGTTTGTAATAAATGCAACAGCCCAAAAATTTAAGGACCTCGCGCTTACACCACCAATGGGATGGAATAGCTGGAATACTTTTCAAACAAAGATCAGTGAAAAACTGGTAATGGAAACCGCCGATTCTATGGCGAGTTCCGGAATGAAGGATGCTGGATATGGCTACATTGTTTTAGATGATGGATGGATGGCCATGGAAAGGGATAAAATGGGTAACCTGGTTCCTGATCCTGCTAAATTTCCAAATGGAATGAAGGCAGTAGCGGATTATGTGCATTCCAAAGGGTTAAAATTCGGCCTGTATAATTGTGCCGGTACCAAAACCTGTGCGGGATACCCGGGCACACGCGGATATGAATACCAGGATGCGCGTTTGTACGCTTCACTGGAGATTGACTATTTAAAATTTGACTGGTGCAGTACTGAAGGCATCAATGCAAAAGAAGCATATACCACCATGAGTAAAGCATTGCGTGTTGCGGGGCGGCCCATCATTTTCAGTCTTTGCGAATGGGGCGATAATAAGCCATGGCAATGGGCCGAAGAAGTGGGCCACCTATGGAGAACAACCGGCGATATTGGTAATTGTTTCATTTGTACAAAAAATAAGGATGCATCCTGGAATCCATTGGGGGTGGTAGAAATCGTGGACAAACAAAAGGACCTTAGAAAGTATGCCGGCCCCGGTCATTGGAACGATCCTGATATGCTGGAAGTGGGTAATGGAATGAGCCAGAATGAAGACCGCACCCATTTCTCGCTGTGGTGCATGATGGCAGCTCCTTTAATTGCGGGTAATGATCTGCGTAAGATGAGTAAACAAACCATTTCAATATTAACGGATAAAGAAGTGATAGCCATCGACCAGGATTCTTTGGGTATGCAGGGATATATCCAATCACAACAGGATAGCGTGGACACCTGGATCAAGCCATTGCTTCATGATGAAATAGCTGTTTGCTTTTTTAACCGTTCCAAAAAGCCCGTAAATATAAATTACAACTGGAAGATGAATGCTATAAATGACACACTTTCGAAAATGGCAGTTGATTTCAATTCCACATCTTATGAGATTCGGAATATATGGGCAAACAAAGCGGCAGGATCTACCGATAAGATATTCACCTCAGTTGTTCCTTCGCAAGATGTTGTCATGCTCCGGCTTACCAAATCCGGCGCCGGCAAAATAAAGAAATCTAAAAAATAAGTTATCATAACGGTAATGTGTACACTATTTGGGCAGGGATATTTGTGTTTCAATGAAACATCGTACCAGCCACGGCGGGGCTCCCTTGTACATCATAACTTTTTGCATCTTTACCTACGTTGCAGGAAAACTTACAAAGTTTTTAAATGGACGCCTTGTAAAATAAAAATAATGGACAGAAGAAAATTTATAAAAATATCGGGGGCCTCCTTATCCGGCCTGATCCTGGGTTTACCTTCCTTTGGAAACACCGGCCCCGGTCATTTACTGGCCTTGCCCGATGAGGTATGGATCAGCTCCGGCAAAGAGCGGCTCTCCCTTATTTCCACGGATAAATTGAAGTGGACAAATAAGGATATAACAGTAACGATAACACAGGAGGCGGAACAATTGGGCGTTTACGTGGAATCGACTTCAGCGCCATTAAACAATGTGCAGCTCAATTGGAAATATAACAGCGCTTCAAACACAAAATGCCTGGTAGATCATTGGGAAAGAACCTACGGAGACGTATCCTGGCAATCTACTTCAGCGACAAAGAAAATGCCCTGGTATTTCATGCAGTATGACGGAAAAGAAACCAACTGTTTTGGAGTGGCAACAGGTGCTAATAGTATTTGTAACTGGCAAATAACGGGCAACGAAATTCAGCTTGTATTGGATACTCGTTCCGGCGGTGGGGGTGTACAATTAGGAGCAAGGAAGTTACTTGCAGCCGATATCATTACTACCAGGAGCATTGTAGGGGAAACACCTTTTAAAACGGGACAGCGTTTCTGTAAAATGATGTGTCCTGTTCCCAGGCTCGCAAAGCAGCCGGTATA
>JBDTVX010000146.1:0-12754 GCA_040007015.1 Ferruginibacter sp.
TCATACTGATCTTAAACGAATCGCCTTTAATATATTGCTTGTATTTCTGGCTTATGGCCTCGCTTTGCTTTTTACCGTTGATGATGAGGGTTTTGTCTTTATACTCAATCGTAAAACCATCTTTTTGATTGATCAGTCCATCTTTCTCCATTTCGTTAAACATCTGTTTTGTTATGCGTAACTCTTCTTTTGCTTTTAAAATACCTGTATTCGCATTTTTCATTATTTCATCAATGTTGATCTTTTTTATTTCGTTCTTACTTTTTTCAATTTGAAATTTAGCCTTTTCAATTTCTTTTTTTACGGCTTCCAGGTTGATCTTTTCTATTTCTTTTTTTGCATCCTGCAAAGACAGTTTTACGTCATTATTTGCTTCATCCCAGTCTATCTTTTTCAATGCAACTTTTACGCCTTGTTCTATTTTGGCGAAATCAATTTCTTTCATCGCTTTATCAATACCTGTTTTAATTTTATCAAGATCCACTTTATTAAGCGAAGCGGTAATTTCCTGGTGCATTTTATCAAAATCAATCTTTGAAACTTCCTTCTGCATTTTGAGCATTTCCTTATCCATATTCTGCATGAGCAGGTCAAAATCCTTCATGTTCATCTTTGCTTCCCCATCTTTGGCACTTTCCGGAATGCTATCCTGCAGGTCAGTGAGCGTATCCAATTTGTCCAGTGGCCCAAAAGGGATGTTTTGGAACGACATGGTTACTCCACCAATGAGAAGGCAGGCCGCTACTCCTGCGATAATTTTTTTGTTTTTTTGAAGAAACTGATTCATGGCTATAGTTTTTGGTTGGTTTGGGTATTATTTACGAATGTTTTCGTATCAAATATATAAATGTCTCTTAACTTTTTTGAATAATTAAATAAATTTAACATTTTGTAGCGTAGTAGTGCTGGCCGGTATTTTATAAAATGATCTTTTTTTACGATTTTTACAATCAAATCTTAACCAATACCTGTGAACATATTTAATTAACTTACAATTGCTTAAAGTAATAAAGTACAGCCAGCCAACATATAATATTTTTACCAACCGATAAAATTTTTGACTTATCAATAAGCACGATGAAAAAAATAATTCTGGCAATATTGTTATTTAACCTGGCCCTGACCGCAAATGCGCAGGATGAAAAAGAAGAAAGTACCGGGGGATTTAAAAAGGAAAATCTATTTACTGGGGGTAGTCTGAACGTTTCATTTTTTAATGGAACTACGGCATTGGGTGTTAGCCCTTATTTTGGTTATAGCATCACAAACTGGCTGGATGTTGCAGCCAATCTTAATTTTAATTATATTTCTGAAAGGGATGTTGACGTACCAGGGGATAAACTTCGGCAAACAATACTCGGGCCCGGGGCTTTTGTAAGAATATTTCCCGTAAATTTTTTATTTGCTCAGGCCCAGTTTGAGCACAATTTCATAACTCAAAAGTATGTGAAGGCCACCGGTAGTAGTTATTTCCGCGATAAATATAAAATAGATAATAACAGTTTACTATTAGGCATTGGTTATGCATCCGGGAGAGAACAGAATGGTAAGTCTTATTATTATTTTTCACTTTCATTCGACGTGCTGAAGCTTCCGCACTCTGCTTATGTCGATGATTCTCAAAGAAGCATTCCGATCATTAATGCAGGATTTAATATTGCATTATTCCAGGGAGGCGGGCGCAGGTAAGGGTTAAAATCTGGCGGAATTTTTTTTGGGACAATTGCACTATAAAATTTTCCGGTTGCATTTTTTATATGAGCAGGTATGTATCATAAAACTAACCGGTATTGGTATGTTAATTATTGGTCACCCTGTCCCGTTAAGCATTTTAAATAGGGTACGCCCGGAATGACCCTCCCGGCAAAATGATAGCTGTATACTATTGGTGCTTACTGTATTTATATATTCTGCAATGTTAATATTCTGAGACGCCCGCATTGCAATAATTTCCGTTTCGCTGCTATAAAAAACCTCCTTCGATTTAAAACTCCGTATATCTTTACCAAATTATTTACAGGCTTCGGCACAAAGATTTCTATATTTTTAATTATTTTTTATATAAACCCAGCCCGGCATGTCACCAATTATTTTGTTTTCTTTTGTAATAGGATATTTTGTATTACTTCTGGTGGTTGCATGGTTTACCAGCCGCAACTCAAACAATGATTCTTTTTTTATTGGTAACCGCAACAGTAACTGGATGCTTGTAGCCTTTGGTATGATCGGCACATCGCTCAGCGGTGTTACTTTTGTTAGCGTACCCGGTGCTGTAGGCGATCTGGCAGATCATGGATTTAAAGGCTTCGCGTATATGCAGGTAGCTATCGGTTATTTGATCGGTTATGCTGTAATTGCCTTTGTGTTGTTGCCGTTATACTATCGCCTGAATCTTACTTCCATATACAATTACCTGTTGCAGCGATTTGGAATAGTCACCTATAAAACGGGCGCTCTTTTTTTTATCATCAGCCGCACAGTTGGCGCTACGGCACGCTTGTATCTTGTAATAAATGTACTGCAGTTTTTCATCCTTGATAAATTGGGAGTGCCGTTTGTTATTACCGCCGCGGTTATCTTATTGATGATCCTGCTATATACTTTTGAAGGAGGGGTAAAAACGATTGTTTACACCGATACTTTGCAAACTACATTGATGATTTCCGGTTTGATCATTTGCATCGTATACATATTAAATAACCTCAACTTATCTGCGGGGGAAGCATTAACACAACTGGATTCCAAAGGGTACCTCAATATTTTTAATACGGACGTCAACAGTAAAGGTTTTTTTGCAAAGCAAATTATCGGGGGGGCATTTATTACCATTGCGATGACGGGGCTGGACCAGGAGATGATGCAAAAAAATATTAGCGTAAAGCGCTTGGGGGATTCTCAAAAAAATGTAATTACACTTGCTGTTATTTTAATTTCTGTATTATTTTTATTCCTGCTTTTGGGAGGCTTGCTTTATTTATATGGTAGTGCGAATGGAGGAGTATATCAGGATGTGGTGGTAAATGGAAAAACGGTCAGGCACTTTATTTTGAACAATACCAATGTAATTGGTGATAAAGCATTCCCTTCCATTGTGCTAAGTTATTTTCCTCCGGCTGTAGGAATTATGTTTATCATAGCGCTGATTTCAGCCTTATTCCCAAGTGCCGACGGTGCTTTAACGGCTTTAACTTCCTCTTTCTGCATTGATATTATTGGGTTAAAAGAAAGAGCGGACCTGGATGAAAAGCAAAAGAAGCGTCTCCGCTTAACAGTGCATCTTACCTTTACAATTATATTTTTAATTTGTATTATGGTATTTAAAGCATTAAACGATAATAGTATCATTGATAAGATACTAGATCTTGCCGGTTATACCTACGGGCCATTGCTGGGTTTATTTGCATTTGGTATTTTTACAAAAAAACAATTGCCTAATTCCCTAATTGTAACCCTGGTATGCCTGATCGCGCCGGTTCTTTCTTACCTGGTCAGCATGAATGCAAAAAGCTGGTTCAACGGATACCAGATTGGTATTGAACTTTTGCTTATTAACGGTCTTATTACTTTTGCAGGGTTATGGGCAATATCGGGGCATAAAACATTTGAACCAAGAGCAAAATTATAGCGTATGGAACTGATCAATCATTTGGCGGAAAAATATGCAGCGACTTTTTCTTCGCCTGAAGATAACCTGGCGCGGTTGGTATCTGAGTATACAATGCAAACTCACAGCGATGCACATATGCTGAGCGGGCATGTGCAGGGGAATTTTTTAACAATATTAAGCACTTTATTACAGCCTGAAAGAATATTAGAAATAGGTACCTTTACCGGCTATAGCGCTTTGTGTTTGGCAAAGGGATTGAAAAGCAAAGGTGTATTGCATACCATCGAATTAAGAGAAGATGATGCAGCCACTGCAAATGGATATTTTCAGCGATCCCCTGATAAAGAAAAAATAATTTTACATATTGGCAATGCGAAGGATATTATCCCGGGCTTACATGAAAGCTGGGATATTGTTTTTATTGATGCAGATAAACCCGCTTATATTGATTATTACGAATTAGTTTTGCCGTTTGTAAAACAGAACGGTCTTATTGTTGCCGATAATGTATTGTTTCACGGGCAGGTACTGGAGGAAAATATCAGCGGGAAGAACGCAACAGCGATCCATGCATTTAACATGCATGTAAAAGATGACAGCAGGGTAGAGCAGTCATTATTAACAATCAGAGACGGGTTGTTGATAATAAGAAAATTGTAAAATAAGCTAACTCCCTAAATTGTAGAATAAAATCAATAAAAATTCGTTAATCAGGAGGATATCTATCACACAATAATCTTTAAACCAGGCATGATAAAAAAAATAATACAACTGATTTTTATTACGGGCTTTTTTATATTCCCTGCAAAGGCCCAGTCTTTAACTCCTGCACAGTATATCGCCTTATACAAGGATATTGCGATCCGTGAAATGAAACGTATGGGGATTCCTGCAGCTATTTCACTGGCGCAGGGGTTATTGGAAACAGAAAGTGGAAACAGCGTCCTTGTAAAGAAATCAAATAATCATTTTGGTATTAAATGCAAAAGTAGCTGGACAGCAGGTGGCGTAAATCATGATGATGACGCCCCCGGTGAATGTTTCAGAACATATAAAAGTGCGGAGGACTCTTACCGGGATCATAGTAATTTTTTACGTGGCAGCGAACGCTATTCTTTTCTGTTTAACCTCAATCCTACGGATTATAAAGGCTGGGCCTATGGGTTAAAAAGAGCGGGTTATGCTACCAATCCAAGTTATCCAAATATCCTGATCAAACATATTGAGCAATATAATTTGCAACAATATTCAATTGCCGGGGCATCCGGTGTACCCATATTTGAGTCAGGCAAATACAAGGATGATACGGAAGTGTTTGATAAGAATCAAACAATACAAAATGATCCTCAACCTGATAACAATGCAACAGCACTTAGAACAGATGAAAATAAAAATGATCAAGCAGGATCGCTTCTTCCGGGCTCCGGGGATAAGATCAGTTTCATCAATGGAAGTAAATGCATCTATGCCAAAAAAGGCGCCTCACTGTTAGCTATTGCCACCCAATATAACATTGGTTTGCATAAGCTTTTAGATATAAATGAATTGGAAGCGGATGGAATACTGGAGGAAGACCAGCTGATCTTTCTGCAAAAGAAAGCAAAAGCCGGCGAAAAGGATTTTATTATGGTGCAGAAACGGGAAACCCTGTATGATATCGCTCAAAAAAATGGGCTGCAACTGGAAAGCCTGCTGGAATACAATCAACTGAATGAAGATGGAGAAGTATCGCCGGGAACAAAATTGTATTTGAAAACAATAACCGGGTCGGGCCAGGCGAAAGTGGTCCCCGGCAATTCGGCAACTACTAAAGCCATTCTGTATAATGTGCAGGCAAAAGATGGGTTATATACCGTTGCAAAAAAATATAGTATAACCGTTGAGCAATTGAAAGAATGGAATAACCTGACATCGGATGATTTAAAAATAGGCCAGCAATTGATCGTAGGAAAATAAGTGTGCTGCATAGTAAAGTAAAAATCGAATAGCAGGTTTACACCATTCCCTTAATTGCAGGCCGTTCGTATTCAGCAACGGTAAACAGCAAACAGTAAACAAAAAAAATGTCAGTTATACAGGTAAATGATAAAAAATTTCAGCCTTACATAAGTGCGGAGGAAATTCAAAAGCGTATACAATCGCTGGCTGCCCGGATCAATTCGGATTACGAAGGTAAGCGCCCCCTGTTTATAGCTATTTTGAATGGCTCATTTATGTTTGCATCCGATTTGTTCAAAGAAATAAGCATTGATGCTGAAATATGTTTTATAAAGCTGGCGTCTTATAAAGGCACCCGCTCCACAGGAAATGTTATTACCTCCATTGGACTTGATGAGCCGTTGCTGAACAGGCATGTGGTGATCATTGAAGACATTGTAGATACCGGTAATACACTCAATAAGTTTTTGCCTCAATTATACAACCAGCAACCGGCATCTTTAAAAATTGCTGCTTTGTTACATAAACCGGAGGCACTTGAATATCCAATAGTAATTGATTATTTGGGCTTTAATGTTCCTGATAAATTCCTGTTAGGTTTTGGGCTCGACTTTGATGGATTAGGCCGAAACCTGGCTGAAATATACCAGTTGATAGAAGAATAGTATTGTTGATTTGTGTATGGTATGTTACAGCAGGAGCATATTTTTATTTGACGTAACTTTAGCCTGTTGAAAAAGCTGATTGCATATACTTTAACCTATTGCCTTGTCCTAATTATTAACGCTCAATATTATCTTCGTGGCGAAATACGGGATGAAAAAAAACTTCCGCTCCAAAATGTGAAGATTGTATTGCATTCCAGTCCCATGCTTTATTATTCAGGTACTTCAGGGGGCTTTGGCATCAGCACCAGTATATTAAATGATTCTCTTATGGTAAGCCTGGATGGTTATGAAACAAAAACGGTAAGCGTAAAAGCGGATGTTTTTCAGTCGATCATAATGAAGGCTTTATCTTCAAATGCAAGTAAAACCCGCCAGGGTTTAATTTCAATTACAAGGGACCAGACCCGATCTTATAAGTTTAATTCCTATGTTAGTGATGAGTCTTATTTTTCATTGGTTGAAAATGAAGAAGTAAACGCAGAGAAATTTCCCAATACCGCTTTTTCACTCAACGTAAATAAAGCTTCTTATAGTAATATCCGGCGATTCCTTCATATGAATAGTACTGTACCTCCGGATGCTGTTCGTATTGAAGAGTTATTGAATTATTTTAACCTCCACTATAAGGAACCTGAAAAAAAGGAAGTTTTTAAAATAGAATCACAATATTCGGATTGCCCCTGGAATAAAAAAAGCAAATTACTTTATTTGAATATCAACGCACGTAAACTGGATATGGATAATGTGCCTCCCTGCAACCTGGTTTTTTTGATTGATGCGTCTGGCAGTATGGATATGCCAAACCGGCTGCCTTTAGTAAAGGCTGCATTCCAAATGCTGGTTAAAAATCTTCGCGCCATTGATACCGTATCTATCGTCATTTATGGAGGAACGGTATCTGTATGGCTGCAACCAACCAGCGGTGATGAAAAACAAAAGATCATAAAATCCATCGAAGAATTGACTGCTTCAGGGGATACTCCGGGTGAATCTGCTATAAGAATGGCCTACAATTTAGCAGAAAAAACTTTCATCAGGGGAGGGAACAACAGGGTGATACTGGCTACTGACGGGGATTTCAATGTGGGGGAAACCTCTGAAAAAGCCCTGGAGGATCTGATAACCCAAAAACGGCAGACAGGGGTTTACCTTACTTGCCTGGGTGTTGGAATGGGGAACTTCAAAGATTCCAAATTAGAAATCCTCGCCAAAAGAGGAAACGGAAATTATGCTTACCTGGATGATATCAGGGAAGCGGAGAAAGTATTGGTAACAGAAGTAACACAAACATTTTTTGCAATTGCGGATAACGTTTTTATAAATGTACATTTTGATCCGGGAATTATTAAACAATACCGGTTGATTGGTTTTGATAATAAAAGGGACGCCATTGCAGACACTTCAGGCGACCTGGAAGGCGGAGAAATTGGAAGCGGCAATAGTGTGATGGCCATTTTTGAGGTAGAACCCCAGTTAACAGATACCCTCGTAGACCCTCTAAGTATAAAAGACCCGGTTGCCCGGGTATCATTAAATTATAGTTTAAATAATAATTATAAAATACATAAGGAAATAAAGTTCGATTGTACAGATAACTATAAAGCCTTTATCGAAATTGATAAAGACTATCAGCTGGCTGCTGCAATTGCTATGTTTGGAATGAAACTAAGGCTATCGAAATACATGGGGAATGCCAACTGGAACGATATTGAAACGATTGCTTTAAATACCTATGACCCAAATGATTATTTGCAAACCGAATTCGTCCGCCTTGTTGCAATTGCCAAAAAGATATACCCCAAAAAGAAAAAGAAAAGAAAGGACTAAGTGAACATTTCCCGTACCTTATCAAAGAATGATTTTTCTCCCTTTTCAGGCTTTGGTTGAAAGTTTACACTCTCCTGCATTTTTTCCAGCATTGATTTTTCTTCGGCATCTACATGCTGCGGGGTCCAGATATTTACATGAATTAACTGGTCACCTTTTTCATAACTGTTAACTGAAGGAAAGCCCTTTCCTTTTAGCCTGAAAATTTTGCCGCTTTGTGTACCTGGCGGAATCTTTATTTTTGCTTTCCCATCAATGGTGGGAACCTCTATTGTGGTGCCAAATACAGCTTCCGGGAAAGATAAATGTAAATCGAATGCCACATTCAAACCATCCCTGTGTAACTCAGCGTGTGCTTCTTCTTCTATCAAAACGATCAGGTCGCCATTGGCACCGCCTCTTTCACCGGCATTGCCCTTTCCATTCATACTAAGCTGCATCCCTTCCTGAACGCCTGCAGGTATTTCAATGGTGACCGTTTCTTCGCCATATACCCGTCCCTCACCCTTACAGGTTGAGCATTTATTGGCAATGGTACTTCCTTCACCATTACAGGTGGGGCAGGTGGTTACTGTTTGCATCTGACCCAAAAACGTATTTTGCACTCTTCTAACCTGGCCACTGCCACCACAGGTGCCACAGGTTTGCACACTGTTTTTGTCTTTAGCGCCACTCCCTGTACAAGTAGTACAGGTTACGTGTTTTTTTACCTTAACGGTTTTAGACACGCCCTTGGCCATCTCCTCGTAATTCAATTTTATTTTTATACGAAGATTGCTACCTCTTACTCCACGGGCTCGTCCACCCGAAGAGCGTCGCCCCCCTCCTCCAAAGAAGCTTCCAAATGGACTTTCTTCTCCAAAAATATCTCCAAACTGACTGAAAATATCATCCATATTCATTCCACTGCCGCCAAATCCTCCGCTGCCGCCACGGCCCTGGCCAAACGCACTGTGGCCGAAACGATCATATTGTGCCCTTTTATCAGTATCACTCAGTATTTCATAAGCTTCTGCAGCTTCTTTAAATCTCTCTTCAGAAGGTTTATCACCGGGGTTGCGGTCGGGGTGATGCTGCATAGCCACTTTACGGTATGCCTTTTTTATCTCATCCGGGGACGCAGATTTTGTAATTCCAAGTATCTCATAAAAATCTTTCTTCATACAACTAATTTGCTAATGAGCTAATGTGCTAATTAGCTAATGTGGGTTCTCGTTAGCACATTAGCACATTAACCAATTGTTTAATTATTTTCCTACCACTACTTTTGCAAAGCGAATGATCTTATCATTTAAATAATATCCTTTTTGTACTTCATCCACTACCTTACCAACAAGTTCCGGTACAGGAGAAGGGATTTCGGTGATGGCTTCGTGTTTTTCCACATCAAAATCAGTATTGATGCTTTCCATTGCTTTCAGCCCTTTCGATTGAAGTGTATTCCTAAGTTTGCCAAATACGAGTTGAATACCTTCCTTTACCTGCTTAAGATCATTAGAGGCCTGCATTTGTTTTTCCGCCCGGTCGCAATCATCCAATACATCCAGTAAAGAAGTAATGACTTCCTTACCAGCCGTTTGTATCAGTTCTACTCTTTCTTTGGCATTGCGTCTTTTGAAGTTGTCAAATTCGGCAAACAATCGGATATATTTGTCTTTTTGCTCATCCAGTTCTGACTGTAGTTTGTCCACTGCACTTCCGGCTTCAGGATTACTTAAATGTATATTGCCGGGAATGTCAGCATCTGAATTGATATTCATATCAGCAAATTCCTGCATTTCTTCTTCCAAAGCCTGGTTTTGAGTTGAACCTTTTGCTTTTTCTTCCATAATAAAAAATATTAATTCTTTACCTCACTAATGGTAGCGGATAAAATGGGGTAAAATTGTTTGCAAAGGTACGATTGTCAAACATTTTGCCAAGCCTTGATTTGCAGCCAAATTGACAATTTTTCAAGCTTATGACTGCTTAATACTTTCAAACTGTCTGACACCTATCCACATTAGCTACCTTTGCGGCATGAAAAGTCTTTTTCTAAATAAAAATATCAGCAACAGGGTAGAAAGTGGGCATCCCTGGATTTTTGCCAATGAAATAAACAGGGGCAAAGCACTGGATGCTGCAGCAAAGGCAGGCGAAATCGCACAGGTATTCACCCACGATAAAAAATTTGTGGGGAGAGGATATGTAAACCCTCAGTCGCAGATAATGGTCCGGCTGCTTACAAGGGATAATAGCGAGATAATCAATGACCAGTTTTTTTATAACCGGATTCAGCAGGCCTGGGCCTATCGGCAAAAGATAGGACTGACAGAAAATTGCAGGTTAATTTTTGGCGAAGCTGATGAAATCCCCCAATTGATCATAGATAAATTTAACGACTATTTTGTGATACAAACCCTGGCCCTGGGCATCGATATATGGAAGCCTGCGATTGTGAAAGCGCTTGAGCAAATTTTTTCGCCCAAAGGCATTTATGAACGCAATGATGTACCGGTAAGGGAACTGGAAGGCATGGACCAGCAGAAGGGATTCCTTTCTGCTGAGTTTGACACGAATATCATTATTAATGAAAATGGAATAAAATTGAATGTTGATATTGCCAATGGGCAAAAGACCGGTTATTTTCTGGATCAGCAGGATAATCGTAAAGCGATACAGTATATTGTAAAAGGGGCCGATGTACTTGGAGCGTTTTGTTATACAGGATCGTTTGAAATAAATGCTGCGGTAAATGGTGCAAAATCGGTGCTGGGGCTTGATATATCCGGAAGGGCCATTGATATGTGCAATAAAAATGCGGCCCTAAACGCGGTGGAAAGTATTTGCAGGTTTGAATGTGTAAACGCATTCGATGTACTAAAAGAATGGACCAGGGAAGGAAAGCAATGGGATGTCGTAATGCTTGACCCGCCTTCGTTTACAAAAAGCAGGAGTAGCATTGATAAAGCGGTGGCAGGTTATAAGGAAATTAATTTACGGGGCATGAAATTAATAAAACCGGGTGGGTTTTTAGTAACCTCCAGCTGTACTAGCCTGGTAAAGCCGGAATTATTTTTAGATATTATCTCAATGGCTGCCAAAGATGCAAAAAGAAAAATACGCCAGGTAGTTTTTAATACCCAGTCTGCCGATCACCCGGTAATACGGGACCAGGAGAATACTCAATATTTAAAATTTCTGATAGCCCAGGTTAATTAATAATTGATAATTGAAAATTTCTTAAAAGGGTATCTCTTTGTGTAAATAATAAAGTAAGGAAATTGTTAAGGGGAGTTGATAGTGAAAAAAAAATATCGATAATAATGACCCTCTTTGTATTAAAAGGTAGCAAATTGAAAAAATTATCAATTATTAATTATGAATTTTCAATTAAAATTATCTGATTACCTGGAACCTTCCGGAGTCTATAATTTTACCCGACTTATCGCGTAATTGAAAAATATAAACGCCCCTGTAAAAGCCATTTAATGAAAGATTAATACGTGGACTGGATGGGGATAATTCGTAAACTTTTTTCCCCATGAAATTAAATAACTGAAGCGTATAGGACTTATCATAACCCCGCTGCAATTCGAAATTAATAGTCGAAGTAGCTGGATTTGGGAAAAACTTAACAATTTTTGCTGCAGGGTCCTCCGGGCGGAGGCCAGGTTCATTTTGAGCAAAAGAAGTAAAAGTTATTCCAAATAATAAAATTAATATAGTAATTGTTTTTTTCAGTAATGTAAAAGTAATGAATTCTTTTAAAATACAGGTAATCTAATAGTTAACGTAATAAATCCCCTTTTATGCGAATAATATCGCAATAATCACTCATTTAACCTGTTCAACACTAGTTGTATTGCCTCAAAATGTGGCAGTTCCCCTGGTGTTGCGCATATTTCCGCATATTGTAGTATGCCTTCTTTATCAATCACAAATGAGGCTCTTTTACTAACGCCACGCATTTCAAAGGTCGAAAATGTTTCATACAAAACATCATATGCTTTAGCAGCTTCTTTATTAAAATCGCTTAATAACGGGAAATTCAGGTTTTGCTCCTGTTTAAATTTATTTAATGCATATAAGGAATCCACGGAAATGCCAAACACCTGTGCATTGGTGTCGTTATAAAAAGAAATAGAATCCCTTACACCACACAACTCTTTAGTACATACCCCGGTAAAAGCGAGGGGAAAAAATAGCAGCACTACATTTTTACCTTTATAATCGGCAAGCGTTATTTTGTTTTTTTCACTGTCATATAGCGAAAAAAGCGGCGCTGCCTGCCCGGTCTCTATTGTCATGATCTTTATTTTTTAATGTTTTACCACCGGTCGGCACCGAAGGTCAGGCCGGTGATAGTGTAAATAGCTATTTGAATACTGGTGAGGTATGTTCCTACATAGGGAACAGCAAATCATAACATTGCCCGGCCATCACCAATCTTCATTTGCCGGAACCATCAATCTCTTCACTTTTGAATGATACATCAAAAGTACTAAAGCTATAGTTTAATAAACCTTCGGTAGGAAAATTATATTTTTACAAGGCGTTTTTTTATTCTACGTGAATTTTGGGAAAACTCAAGCTGCTATTGGGTATTATAACTTACATAGAATAATTGAAATTTTTCAGTTCAGTGAAATAATAAATAATGGGCACTTATAAAATTTCAGTTGTTTGATTTATCAACGATCTGCACTACACAAATGCAATAGTAACCAGAAAA
>JBDTVX010000147.1:0-12669 GCA_040007015.1 Ferruginibacter sp.
GTGGTCGTTGGGCGTTGTTGCCAAAATCTAAACCATTATGCCTGACAAAAAAGGCGCCCATATTCAACGAAGAATTGTATTAATAAACAATTAATCATCACCGGTCAACGACTAACCATCAACTAACAACGATCAACCAACTCCCAACGATCAACAACCAACGACCAACCAACCACTACCAACAATCACTACTGCGAACTATGAAATTCAAGGCATCAACTATCTTTAAAAAACTTCACCTTAAGGAAGTTCTATCCGTATTATTTATACTGGTAGGGATTTATTTCTTCCGACAGGAACGCCATGAGTTGAGATCCATTATCCCTGCATTGGGAAGATCTAATGGGTATTGGATAACAGCGGGTATATTGCTGACCATCGTTTATATTTTTCTGCAGGCAGCCATGTATGTTTACAGCTTTGCCGCCGTTAAAACAAAACTATCCTGGCTACTCGCACTGGAATTATTTTGCAAAAGAAATTTTCTGAGTGTTTTTCTACCTGCCGGAGGCATTACGGCACTGGCATATATGCCAGCCAGTTTACGCAGTTCAGGCATTCATAAAAAAGAGGTACACCAATCATCGGGCATCTATGGATTTATTGGGATATTGTCCGTCTTCCTGGTAGGGCTTCCTGTTATCATTTATACTTTTACACAATCAAAGAATATAAAAAATTCGGAGGCTGGCATCGTTACCCTGACTTTACTTTTATCGCTGCTTATTTTTATTATTTATTCAATCCGGAAAAAGGGGTGGGTCCATGCCTTGCTTATTAAATTATTTCCTTCCATAGAAAAAAAAATGGACGAAATAGCAGCCTTCAAATTATCATTTTACTACTTTTCCATAACCACATTATTTTCAGTTGGCATTGAAGTGGCAGGCGTATTACACCTTTATATCGCAATGGTTGCGGTGGGTATTCATCCCTCCTTCGAAGCAGCCTGTGTGGGTTATGTAGTGTCAGTTATATTATTATCTGTTTCACCATTCCTGCGTGGTCTTGGAACAATAGAATTGTCTTTGACTTATGTTTTAACGCTTTATGGCAATTCTCCCGCCGAAGCTTTGGAAATAACTATTTTATACCGCATTTTCGAGTTCTGGTTACCATTGGTTGCCGGCCTTTTAGCCTTTGCAGCCAAGGGCAAACAAATTTTTTTAAGGCTTGCACCTGCAGTATTGATATTTTTATTGGGGGTTATCAATATCCTTTCCGCCATTACACCACCCATTGCTTCCCGTATCCGTATATTAAGACAATATATCCCTACCCATATCATGCACGCCTCTAACCTGCTGGTATTAATGATGGGCATGCTTTTATTGGTTACTGCCACATTGCTCGTACGTGGTCTTCGGAACGCCTGGTTTATTGCCCTGATCGTTTCGCTTTTGTCTTTTGTTACGCATCTTACCAAGGCCCTGGACTGGGAAGAATCATCCATCGCTTTTTTTGCAATCATAATATTATTGACCACCTACAAACAATATCGCTTAAGAAGCAATCCCAGGCTGATGAATATCGGCGTGATCACTGCAGTAAGTATATTTGTTGCCGTAGTGATCTTTGAAAGCATCGGCTTCTATTACCTGGATGTCCGGCATTTTGGTGTTGATTTTACCTTACAACAATCCATTGGCTTTTCCATCAAAAGCTTCTTATTGCTCACCAATGAAGAGTTACGGCCCATTACAAGATTTGCGAACGAATTTATTGTATGGGTAAACGTATTAAGCGCGTGTACCTGGATATTTTTCTTTTATACCATTATCCGCCCCTATATTAAAAACACCGGTCATGATCCGGATACTTTACTGGAAGCACGCTCACTGCTTACCAGGTATGGGTCCACCGCCGTTGACTATTTTAAAATAAATGATGACAAACTACTTTTTTTTACTGATGAACTGGAAGGCTTTATAGCGTATCGCATAGCAAACGGATTTGCGATCGTTTTAGATGAACCCGTATGTGGCGAAGAAAATAAAATACCCATGTTGAAGGCCTTTGATCTACAATGCCGCCGAATGGGATTAAAAACCGCCTTTTACCGGGTAGACGAAGACAGTATCTATTATTTTGAACAACTCAGGAAAAAGAAATTATTGATCGGCCAGGAAGCCGTGCTGGATATTCAAAAATTTACACTGGAAGGAAAAGATAAAAAAGCGCTGCGCAATACCTTGAATAGTCTCACCAAAAAGGGATATAGCATTTCTACCCATAGAACTCCTTTAAGTGATCAACTGGTCATGCAATTAAAATCCGTATCGGATGAATGGCTAACAGCTTTTGATAAAAAAGAGACCATATTTTCCCAGGGCATGTTTACTGAAAAATTAATCCGGGAACAGGATGTTATTGTAATGCATGATCCTGAAAAAAATCCTGTGGCTTTCTTAAATATCATACCCGATTATACACCGGAAGGCTATACTTATGACATGATCCGGAAAATAGCAGATGCCCCGGGAGGATGCATGGATGCATTAATAATTACAGCTATTCAGTACGGAAAAGAGAAGGGACTGCAATGGCTCAACCTTGGCCTGGTACCAATGTCTGGTATCACAGAGCCCGACAGCACGGGGGAAAAGGTAGTGAAATTCGCCTATGAAAAGATCAAGCGCTTTCAGCACTACCAGGGACTGCGCGATTTCAAAGAAAAATACGCAACCGGGTGGCTCAATAAATACCTCGTGTATGAAAATGATTTTGACCTTATCCAGTTGCCAGGCGCATTGAATAAGGTAATGCAGCCAATGCAAAAAAATTAACCGGAAGGGCGATAAAAAAACAGTTAAGTTTGAAAGAATTTATCATTCATGACCAAATCGGAAATAAAGTTTTTAGAAGGTCCGCAGAGTCGCCGGAAGGAATTTATCTTTTCTGTTAAAGTATTGTTTGAACTCATTAAAGGGCTCAGGGCACTGCATTTTGTTGGTCCCTGTGTTACTATATTCGGCTCAGCAAGGTTTAAAGAGGATCATCCTTTTTATAAAAAAACAGAAGAGCTTTCCGGCAAAATTGCCCGGCTTGGATTTACCATCATGACAGGTGGCGGCCCCGGGATCATGGAAGCGGCCAATAAAGGCGCCAGGGCTGTTGGAGGAAGAAGTGTTGGTTGCAATATTGTGCTGCCACATGAGCAACACCAAAACGCCTACCTGGATAAATGGGTAAATATTAAATTCTTTTTTGTAAGAAAAACTTTGCTCATAAAATATTCTTATGCCTTTATTGTAATGCCTGGCGGCTTCGGTACCCTGGATGAATATTTTGAAGCACTTACACTCATCCAAACAAAAATGATCATGGAATTCCCCATCGTAATTTTCGATACCGGATTTCATAAACATCTTGTAGCGCATATTGACCTGATGAAAGAAGCAGGTACCATTTCGCCGGATGACCCGCATCTTTTTTTGTTTACGGACTCAGTTGATGAAGCTGTGGACTATATCCAAAAAAACAGTATCGTGAAATTTAAATTGCATCCTGCAAAACCACGAAGGCCGTTTAGATGGCTGTTCGAGAAAGATTAAGGCAAAGAATGAGTGATGAGTATGGCTCGCCCTTCACCATTCACCCCTGCCTTTCACCGTCCACCTTCTACCTTCCACCGTCCCTAAAGTCAAACCACAGCGTTCCTTTAACGGGCGAATAATTCAACTGCATATTTAACTGGCTTTGCGGCCCCATTTTTTCTGCCGGTTGAAACTTGGTACCGATGGCACTGATCGCATTCATAAAACCAATATTGCCTTCCGCAAATGCAGGACTTGTATTATCATTATTTGCACCAACCGGCTTTAATGGTTTTAGCATTTGAAGAAAAACACTTTCCCCCTCATTGTAAACGCTAAAAGAAGATTCTTTATTTTCAATCACTACCCAATGCAATTCAGCATGATATCCTTTAAACTCGGGATACTGCCAGCTTTCACCGGTGATGGTATTGTTATAATTTTTTTGCCACACACCAAATGCCTGCCCTTTTAAACGATTCTTCCACACGCGGTAAGGACCACGTCCCATCCATTTCATCCCGGTGATTTTTTCTTCAGGATAGCTGAAACTGATACCCATGCAAGGCGCTTCACCACGTTGTGAATAACTGTATTCCAATTTTACGGGCTGACCCGGGGTAAAGGTCCATTTTACATTGAAGCGTGAATCACCGAGGTATACCGGTTCTACAATGTATTGTTCCCCATTTGCATAATGCTTTATTTCTTTTAAAATTTGCTTTGAACCTGTAACAATTGGCCCGTTTGATAATGATATTGCTGAATGGCCATTCACAACTTTTGAAAGAAGACCGGTTGCAGTGTCAAAATAATAACGAATGCCATCCGCTTGCACCCTGAAGAAATTATCCTCCCCGGCCATTTCAATTTTTGAAGTTGTTGATGGTGGAATCAATTGTTGCGCAACCGATGCAGGAGATCGCAGCGGCCAGCTCCAGGTAAATATTTCTTTTTTATACGGGTCGTATGCAGTAAGGTACAATGCATCGCTGGTGTGCCATGATGCGGGTAAATTCAATTGCAGCCAGCCTCTTTCACCCGGCGCCAATGTAATAGCGGCGGGCCTGCCTGAGGCGTTGATCATATTTATTGTTGAGGTATCGTTTGGCGCAGGCATCTTTACCAGTTTCCATTCAAAAAAACATTGATTGAGATTGGTGTATAAATACCGGTTCTCTATTTCGAGCCTGCTATCAAATTCCGCAGGCAGATCGTGTTGCCTGATATTAATTGGCGACCATATCTCTTTGATGGTATAAAAACTTGCTTCCTTCTGCCTGTATGGCCCAACAATTCCGTCCGGCGCATGATTACCATCGGTGTCAATGATACTATCCTTGTCCATCCTTACAATTCCTTCATCATGAAAGGCCCATAAAAAACCGCCTGCACCATAAGGATGCTGTAATATCAGGTTCCAGAAATCATCGAGGCCCGCACCATGCCCGCCATCATATAAACCGTGCATAAATTCCGTAGGAAAAAATACATCCTTTCCATACAAAGCTGAATTAACTACATAATTATAATCAGGATAATGTTTGGTATCGGTACCATTAAATTTTTCCCATGGATGAATGACCAGTCTTTTTTGCGGGTCGTACAATTGATAATCATCATCCAAAGCCCTGTTCCAGCCACCTTCATTTCCATTATCCCAAATTACTACGGAGGGGTGATTTACATCTCTTATTACCAGCTCCTTTACAAGCCTTCTTCCAACAACCGTATCGTACGCGGCCTGCCAGCCTGTTAACTCATCCAACACAAATAAGCCCAGCGAATCGCAGGCGTCCAAAAAATGCCGGTCAGGCGGATAATGCGACATCCGCACCGCATTCATATTCATTTCCTTCATGAGATTAATATCCAGCAGGCTTATTTCCGGGCTTAATGTACGGCCGGTTAAGGGCCATTCACTGTGATGATCCACCCCTTTAAAAATTATTTTTTTACCATTCACATAAAAGCCATCATGCATCCGCAACACAGCCGTTCTAAAACCAAAGCGCTGTGTAATGGTATGACCAATGGCGTTGTCATCTTTTATTGAAACCCTTACCTGGTAAAGATTTGGAAACTCCGGGTTCCACAAGTCCGGATCGCGGAATTGTTTTTTGATCGCAAACTTTTGTTCGTTTGAATTCACTTTTGCAAAAAAAATATCCTCAACATTTTCACCATTTAATTTTTGAACCTGTGCTTCGATCGTATTGCCCGCTTTCACATTCATGGCAAATACATCCATGCTAAATGTTCCATCAGCCTTAGCATCAATGGCAACCCTGTCGATAAACACCAGGGGAACTATCTCCAGGTATACGGGACGGAAAATACCGCCAAACTCCCAAAAATCGCCATTGCGCTCCGCCCTGTTGATTGATTCATTGGAGGATTGTTTATTAACTTTTACTTCCAGTAAATTATTGGCTCCAAATTTCACGAAGGAAGTAATATCATATTTAAACCGGTAAAACCCTCCCTGGTGAATAGCCCCGGCAGAATGGCCGTTTATCTTTACTTCCGTATCTGTCATACTGGCTTCAAACACAATGAAAATTTTTTTGTTTTTCCATTGCTGATCCACCTTGAACAGATGTTTATACAATCCCTGTTCATCCGATTTCACTTTGTCATGTCCGTAGCTATATGCGCCAAAGCTTTGCTGCTCCCAGTTGGAAGGCACGGCAATTTTTGCCCACCTGCCACTGTTCATTCCTTTGGTACAATAAAAATCCCATTGCACAGTGTGGTCCTTATCGGTGCCGGATAAATATTGAATGATGGTTTGCTGTGCGGGAAGCCGGGATATGATACCCATGAACACAGATACAATAAGAAATGTTTTTCCTAACGTCAAATGGATTCGTTGAACCGGAACTGTAAATTTCATTATACTATTATTTTGACGGATAAATTCTGGCTGCCCATCCACCGCCGTTTGCAAGATGTATGGTAAGCTTTTCTTTTGAAGTTGTACTGATCAGTATTTTTTTGTAATCCGTTGCTTCCTTACTGGCATTAATGCCATCTTTAAATATTTCTGCTTCAAATTTCCCTTCCCCTAAAAAAGAAAGATCAATAACCATATCCCTTTCGTTCCAGTTATTCATAGCGCCTACAAACCAGTTATTATTTTTTTTACGTGCCAAAGCTATATACTCGCCTACCTTGCCATCCAGGGCAACCGTTTCATCAAATACAGTAGGTACCTTTGCAATAAAATCCGTGCTCTCCTGTTCCCTGATGTAAGCGGTAGGGTTATCGGCCAGCATTTGCAAGGGCGCTTCGAACACAATGTACATGGCTAGCTGGTGGCAGCGGGTGCCCTGGCTCATTGGCGATGAATTACTGGGCCTGAAATCACTTTTAACAGCATTGCGCATAGCGCCCGGCGTATAATCCATTGGCCCCGCCACCATGCGGATAAAGGGAATGGTTACATCATATCGGGGTACGTCATCGCGGGGTGTCCACTTTACATTTTCCATTCCTTTAACGCCTTCAAAATTTATTACATTGGGATAGGTTCTTTGCAAGCCTGTTGGTTTATACATTCCGTGGTAGTCAACAAGCAACTTATAATCTGCTGCCTTTTTCGCTATGGTGTATAAGGATGTTACCATCTTCTGATCGTCCCGATCCATAAAATCTATCTTAAACCCTTTAACCCCCATGGCCGCGTATTTTGAAAACGCCTCATCCAGTTTCTTATAAGTAGCATACCAGGAAGCCCACAAAATAACACCTACATTTTTTTGTTTGCCGTATTCAATAATCTCTTTTAAATTAATTTTTGGAGATAGTTCCATCAGGTCAAGGTCATTGCTCCAACCTTCATCCATAATTATGTATTCCAATTTATTAGCTGAGGCAAAGTCAATATAATATTTATACGTTTCTGTATTGATACCAGCCTTAAAGTCTACATGCGAAATATTCCAGTCGTTCCACCAGTCCCAGGCTACCTTGCCGGGCTTTATCCATGATTCATCGGTTATGCGTGATGGCGAGGCCAGCTTTTGCACCATATCATTATTGGCTAATGCGGCATCATTATCGCTGATGACCACTACCCGCCACGGGAAATCCCTGGAACCATTTACCTTAGCGATATAATCAGCCCGTTTGCCTGCCATCGTATTGAGCATTTTATACCCGCCCTGGAACTCATCCAGTGGGTAAGGCGCCAACACTCCTTTAAAACCCTTTCCGGCAGGCGCATTCGGGAGAACAAACATGCCCGGATAATCCTCCAGTTCCGCCTCCAGTATTACCGCTCTTTTAGTACCGGTTTCAATTAGGATTGGAAGAAATCCAAGCGTGTCTTTCTTGGCCCCTGAAAGATTCATTTCGTCATACAGGGCTTCGAAAGACTGTATGTATTGTTCAGTACCCCTGAAATCTCTTACATAAGGGACAAAGCATTTGTAATCATTGTCAAAATTAAAATTGGCTTCCTCCGATGAAATAGTGATCTCTCCTTTTCTTTTAGTAAAGAAACGGTAAGCCATTCCATCATTATATGCCCTGAATACGAGGCCATAATCGCCCTTGCAATTTATAACAAGCTGGTTATAATTATCAACCACCGATTTCTTTTTATAAACAGGTGTATTAAATACGGTATTTACATTTGTAGCCTTTGACGAAATAATATTTGCATTATTACCCAATACTTCCGTTCTGCCTAGCGTTAACGAAATAGAAGAAGGGGCTATGATAATATCGGGGCCATGCTTTGCCGACCAATTCATTTTCGCACCGCTTTCAACGGTTACTATAATTTTCCCATCCGGCGACGCCAGGGAAAAGACCTTGCTTTTTTGAGCGGGTGCATCTGTAACGGCCAGGAGCAATATTAAGGCCAGCGGGAGATATTTATATTTCATTTTATTGATTGATTTATATTTTGGCGCCATTATCAAAAATTGAAATTTGGAAAACGAGCTGCTCCTTCTTTTATCCAGGAGATTTCATAAATTATTAAGAAAGTTTTCGTGCTAACTATTTTTTTTGGAAAAAGCAAAATAGCTTATTACAATATACACCAACCATTTGAACTCAATTATTTCTTTTCTACCACTAAAAGAACGGCCCCTCTCGCCGGCACTGTGATCTTTACTCCGTTGGTTGTAAGCGCTGATCTTGCATTCAAACTGGCATAAGCAGCAGGCCCGCCGGCATCGGCTACAGGCCCCGAACCATTTACCAATACTTTCCTGGAAAATTCGCCATTGTCATTACTTCCTTCCAAACTATACCAGTAAAAACGGCTGCCGACATTGAAATTTTTTATTTTTATCTCAACGGTTTCAACAGTTGCCCCTGTATTTATTACTGATATACTTGTCTCTCCTGAACTATAAGTAGAAGCATAGGATTTGATATCAGTACTTCCCAGTACGGTCGAAGATACTAACCTATCACCCAAACATTTTTGAAAAAAATACATATAATAAAATGAAGGCCGCGGGCTCCATTTTATTATACCCGGTTCATCGCCTGCACTAAATAGGCCATGATCATTTCCATTGCCCCAACCATTCATCAGGTCCCAGCGGGCGCACATCCCGTATTTATTTTTCAATGCTTCCCCCATTACCAATATAGCAAAAACACCGCTGGTATTAGATACCTGCTGTTTCAAATCTTTGGCCCACATATTCCATTCATCCATAACAACCGGTTTAACAGTGGCGCCATTGGCCTGTAATGTTTGTGTTATATAACTGATCATTTGGCCAGGCACTGCCAGGGCCGATGAAAGAACTACGGCCGCATTGGAAATTTGATCGTAGGGTGTAAAATAATTATGCGCTACATAAAAATCGGTTTTAGTATTAGTAGCTGGTATCATTCCGGTATTCCAGGTTTTTAAAGTATTTGTTTGCCAGGATTCCGGGGGTGCCTCTGCTGTAACCGCACCGATATAAATTTTTTTACCAATTTCTGTTGCCGCTTTTTTCATGGAATCAACGAAAACATTAAAGTGCCTGGCATACAAAGCGCCGGTTAAATACTCGGGCTGGCCATCTTTATTGAGCGCCGTGTTGATACGATAACCCCATTCCCAATCGCCATAATTTTCGTTACCAATTTCCCAGTACTTTGTGCGGCCATTATCGTATCTAACCCAATCCGCAGCAAGATGCGCTGCAGTAGCAACAGGATCGTCACTTGTTCCATACCTTGAATAACCAAAATTTATTGTGATGATACCCTGGTTATTTGTTTGCTGCAACAGGGCATAATAATTATCTATTGAGCATTGCCAGTTGTAGTTGGTTCTACCATATTTATAATGGGGATCCTGATCAATTCCATCCTTATCTTTTATACGGGCAGGGGCTCCAGGAGGATTAACGCCCTCCGCGGCGTTCCAGAAATAAGCATCGCTTGAACTGCCCCCTGGAAAACGAATAATGTGTGGATGCAGGTTAGTGATATGTGTTAAGGCTGACGGCTCTGTAATCGTAGGCCCCATCCACCAAACAGCATTGTGCCCGAATTCGGATAAGGGTATTTTAGTAATGATATCAGAAGCATCTGCGGTAACAGTGGTAGTAACGGTTGCAGTGGCAGTTGTCTCCGTAAAAACTGGCTTTGCAAAAGTTTTTGGTTGCCAGTCATCTAAAAAAAATCCAATGGTATTTGCTATGGGCGGATCCACTGCCGGAGTTATCGGTATAACAGTATCTGTTCCTCCCCCGGTAGTTGGAGTTGGCTGCACCGCTTTTTTACAGGAAAAAAGTACCGTTGCCAGGAAAAATAAAAATGGTCCGCGGGATATTGTTTTTACAAATTGCATTTTATAATTTTAAATTATTGACCACTATCAAAAAAAATCTTTACCAAATCTAGTGTTATGTTAAGTGTGAATTGGTAATATTAAATCAATGTCGTTCAGCAGGAGTTTTTTGTACGCTAACCAGCGGACTCCGTGATTGTAGAAATAATTAATTCTCGACGTTGAATTTGGCTCCGGTTGTGCCACGTAAATTACGCGGCAACCCAGGAGCCAGGCTTTAAAATAATAATTAACTATAAACACGCTGCTTCTAATCGGGCATAATATTCAATAGGTCATTTTATTTTTAACATAGCACTGGTCTCTAACGAGATAAAACATTTTTAATTTTTAATTATTTATTAATAATTTATTTGCCTGAATATCCAACTGTATACTGCAATGCTTCCATAGCATTGGAAAGATACACCAATGGTGCATTCCAGTTAATAGCTATTTCATTGGATGCATAAGAACAATCTTCATCTGCGTAAGTAGTTTCCGGTTCGCTGTACGCATAATTACATTTATCCTGTTTGCCGGGGTTTGGGCCGCCAACCAGCAGGCCAGGCACGGGTTCCTCAATACCATCGGCCACAGATTGCCGGTGATGCGGATGCATGGGCGATCTGCTGCCGAGGCCCGTTACAAAGCAATATCCTGTTGCGTTTCTGCCAAGTATATAATCTAAATTGGTAAGCGCAGCATCGATATATTTTCTATTTTGGGTAAGCAGGAATGCATTGACCAACGCTATCCCCTGGTTGGCCGCATTGGAATTGCTGCCCCAGTTGAAATCGGTTTTTGACTGCCCCATCACAGTTTTAAAAGCATTCTGATCAATGCCCTTTACAAGATTATCCGAAAAATCTATCAGTTTTTTTTTCGCTTCCTCAATAATTCCATAAACATCACCGGGTAAAGTATTTTCCATCCTGAATAAAGTATATAATCCCAGCAGGTGAACATTGCCCCAGGATGGAAGTTTAACGGGAGTTGTAATTCCCTTTTGTATACTTTGCAAATATTGCTGCTCCTTTGTGGCGGCAAATAATTCGCAGGCTGCCCAAAACATTTCGTCATCGAAATTACCATCCCCATATCCACCTGTTGTAATATTTGGTACAAAGGTTTTATTGATGGCATTTTGATCATAGCGGACAGAAGGATTTATTTTGGCCCATTGCCATGCTTTGGCTGCTACTGCCAAACAACTATCGGCCAGGCCCGGCAACGCTTTTTTAAAATTTTGCAGTACCCTGCCGCTTTGTGCCATTACTGCTGCAAAATCCAGTGTGGCCGCAGTGCCTTTTTGCACTACATACCGCGGAGCTTTGGTAACGCCCGGCATCACCATTCCATCAAAAGCTGCATTGGTGCATTTGTTGTATACGCCCCCATCCGATGGATCCTGCATGGTGATCATCCATCGCAGGTTGTAGAGGAGTTCATCCAGTATATCCGGCACATCATTATCGCTTTCCGGTATATTTGTTTTTAGCTGATCAAAATATTTTGGGAAATCCTCATAGGCAGACAGCATCGTGCCCATGGTGATGCCCGAGTTTACAATATACTTATTATAATCGCCTGCGTCGTACCAGCCGCCTGGTGTTGATATAACGGTGCCGGCTACACGCTTACCAGATGCGGCCGAAGGATGTATGAATACGATGGTATCGGGGTGTCCCGCCGGTCTGCTCCATTTTCCCGCATAGGCAGGATCCAGTGCCATGGATACACGCTGAAAATAATATCCTTTTAAAACAGCGGTCCCTGCCTCCCGGTGAATATTATTTCTTATATTAAATGGGTAAGAATAACCTATTCCCGGAACCGTTATAATATAATTGCCCTCTTTTTTAAAATCGCTAAAATCCGCTATTTGAGTAATCGTGGAAGAATTTTTTGAATGCAATGGCTCGCTTAGCCGGCCATTAAAAACAGTGTCTTTTAAACCGGGGGAAAGCACATAAAAATTATTAACTGCAGAAGGCTTAGTCAGTACCGCCAATTTGGGGGCATTTGGATAAAACCCCGACTGGTTTAATTGAATAAAAGATGGACTAACCTGTGCGCATGACTTAAAAAGACTCATCGACAAAAAGAAAAGAAGGTATAACACTATGAAGCTTTTCATTTTCATAAATCGTTTAATAAATGCTTATACTATGTAATGTAATTTCTTTAGTTTATTAAATAACTCAACTGTTAAAAACTAATTACAACAGGATAGGATAGTATATATATTAAATTGATAATTGATACTTTTTCAGATCTTGGATCATTCTGATAATTAATACTTTTTGAATTGCGCACAATTATCAACTATCAATTATC
>JBDTVX010000148.1:0-12630 GCA_040007015.1 Ferruginibacter sp.
TCGGCTAACTTCCCATCTAATGGGCGTTCTATAGTTTTCTTGCAGACACTAATTATCTCATTTAAGGGCAGAGTTTTCATTTGTGGTTTCGTTTACCTATTTTTTGGTGGGGGCCGTTTTCATCCACCGGTTTTCATCCACCGGTTTTCATTCGCGTTTCCAAACACCAGGTTTCGTTCGCGATTCATCAACCTGGTTGGATTCGCGATTCATCCACGGGGTTTATTCGCGTTTCCATACACCGGGCTTCATTCGCGTTTCATCCACCAGGGTTTCATTCGAGTTTCCATACACCAGGCTTCATTCGCGTTTCATCCACGGGATTTATTCGCGTTTCCATACACCGGGCTTCATTCGCGATTCATCCACGGGGTTTCATTCGAGTTTCATCCATAGGTTGCACCTATGGTTATTCATATTCAACCCCTGCCGGGGTTTTGCAGACTTTTTTTCCCAACAACCAATTGCCTCAATTATTCACCCTCTTAATTCCGCAGCCCATACTCCTGGTTTCTTTTACCGAAACTTCCTTACCTGCGGCCAGTTCATCTATGGCGATCTGTAAATGTTTCCGGGTTACATTTTCCTCATCAGTGGGGTTATTGTCTATTGCACCGTGGTATACCAGCATTAGGTCCTTATCAAAAAGAAAACATTCCGGTGTTCTGCTGGCGCCGAATGCATCTGCCAGCACATTATTTTCATCCACTGCATATACCCAGTTGTATTGCTGTTTTTTGGCGTATTCTTTCATGGCCACATAGCTATCTTCATCGTCACGATTACCGGCGTTGCTGTTTAATACAATTATGCCCATCTCCATCTTTTGGGCATATGAACATATGTCCCTGGTACGCCGCTGATTTTTTATCACATACGGACAGGTATTACAGCTAAACATTATCAATATGCCATTTTTCTTTTTTATTTCTTTTACAGATATCTCATTTCCGGATATATCCTTCATTTTTAAATCTCCTTTTGGTAACGGGCTCCCTATTGGCAAAGAGCCGCTAATGGTAAATGCCATCATTGAAATGCCGGCTAATAGTGTTATTACAGATGATAAGTTTCCCATACAATAAAAGTTTGAATAAAGTTAAAAAACACTGTTGAATTTTTAAAACCATTCTTCTAAAATTCATAGCCGGGCAGCCTCTTTTTTTTCTTCGATCTCCCGTTTTTCCGCAATGGACCTGAGCGATTTGATGCTCACGTTTAATTCGAAGCCGATCAACAGCACAAGGGAATTGATGTAGATAAGCGCCATAAATACAATGATCGTTCCGATTGATCCGTACAGTGCATTGTATTTTCCAAAATTATTTACATAATAGGAAAAGCCGAAGGTGGCCAAAATGCTTAAGGACGCACCAAAAATAGTTCCGGGTGAAATCAATTTCCATCGCTTTTCCACTGCGGGGGCATATTTATATATAAAGGCAATGGAAAAATACACAAGGGCAACCACGAATATCCATCTTACATACTTGATGATCTCCCGGAGTACCGCACTTTTTATGCCGATCATTTTTAACACCACCCCCTGTGTAATGGGAAGGATCAGGCAACCCAATACCAATAAAAAGATCAGAGAAGTTAACTTGATAGCCATCCACCGGTTGTGCAGGCCCTTTCTTTTCGCGAAGCCGATATAATTTTTATTAAACGAACGCATCAGTCCCATCATTGCATTGGAGGCAAAATACAATGCCAGGATAAATCCAAAGGATAATAACCCAATCTTTGAATCATCAAGAAAGGTGTCTACGAATTTTATGAGCGATTCATTATAAAGTTTTGCCGGGATAATATTGGTGATTAAATCATGTAGCTCAATTTTAATACTTCTTTTCGAAACAAAGGGTAAATGGGGGATCAATGTAAACAAAAATAAAAAGGAGGGAGGGATGGCCATTATGAAGTTATAAGCGATCGCCGAAGCTCTTTCTGTAAGCCCAACCGTTTTTACCTGTCTGAAAAAAAATTTTATCACATCATACAAAGGGACACCTTCAAACCCAGGCAAATACCAATGCTTACTTTTACGTAAAATAAATGCAGCGGGTGTTTTCGATATTATGATACGTTCCAGTCTTGTCATGATGAAGCTTTTAGTTTTCAACCTTTAGCTTTCGGATATCTTATTTTTTAAGAACAAGAAAAAATAGCAAAATCATATTTGCCCTTGAAACTTATGCCTGGGGGCAATTGCGCGATACAAAGGAAGAGAAAAATCATACACTAAGATTTCCCAAGATCGAGCGATGATTTTATGTACCTATAAACTTTTTTTACATGATAAACTTTATTTACTTTATAAACTTTATTTACTTTATTTACTTCCGTCACTTAACCCGTTCCTTTGCCATCAACAAACTATCCAATGCCAGCTGGTATTCTTTTGCAAAACGCATGTGTTCATCATAGGTAGTTGCAAAATTTGAAAATCCTTTGAGATCCGCTTTTGCCACAAAATAAAGATAGGACGTACTGGGTGAATTCAAAACCGCATCGATGGTTTTTATAGACGGGGTGCATACAGGGCCGGGTGGCAGTCCTGCATGCAGGTAGGTATTATAGGGTGATTGAAATTGCAGGTATTTATGATAGATCCTTTTTAAACTAAAATCCTTCATTGCATATTTAATTGTAGGATCGGCGGCCAACCTCATACCCGTTTCCAGGCGATTGAGATAAACACTGGCAATTTTTCCTTTATCGGATTCCGCATTGGTTTCCTCTTCTACAATACTTGCCAGCGTATAGGCCTGTTGGGGAGTAAGATTTAGCCCGGCAGCTTTTTTCCTTCGCTCCGCATTCCAGAATATTTCCTGTTCTTCATATAATTTTTTAAAAATTTTAGCTGCGGGTACATTCCATAAAATGGTATAGGTATTGGGTATAATGGCGGTCATAACGGTATTGGTATCCAGCTCATATTTTTTTAATGAATCTGCATTATTCAATATATTCATAAACGCGGTGGAATCACATTCAAAGCCGGCACCGATCTTTTTGGCGAGGTCCTCTTTCGTGCGCAATTTATTGATCACAAGGTTAACGGGGGTCTGCCTTCCCGAACGAAGTATTTTAACAATGGAATAAATACTGGATCCTTTTTCAATTACATATTTACCGGGTTTTACTTTTTGATCATACCCCAGTCTCATTGCCACCCATTTAAAGGTACCAGGGTTTTTGAGAATGGCTTGTGCCGCCAGGTCGTTCATTACGTCTTTAAAATTGCTGCCCGTTTTTATATAAAAGCTTTTTTTATTTTCACTGAAATCAGTGTTACTGCCAAACATGCGCCACGCTCCAAAAGCAGCGATCGCCAATATTACCAGTGCTATTACACTTCCTGTTCTTTTCCTTTTCACCATATTTTTATTATTCTGTTCAATGAATGCTAAAAGTAAAATAAAAAACCCCGTCAAATACAGACGGGGTCGACAAATTTACTATAAAATAAGCTATTCCTTTTTTCCAGGTTGTGCAGCGCCGGGTAAAGTAACCTGGTTTTGTTGTGGCGCCCTGGAAGGAGCAGTATTGATCAATTCATCGTTTTTTGATGAACCGCCGGTATTTTTTGGAATGAATATTGGTGAAATAATACATAAAAACCCAACGATGCCAGCGAAGATCCAGGTACCTTTTTCAAGTACATCAGTGGTTTGCTTTACACCCATCAACTGGTTGCTGAAACCACCCAGGGCGCCTGACAGGCCACCTCCTTTCGGGTTTTGTACCAATACTATCAAACCCAATATGATAGAGAATATAATGACTAAAATTCCGAATAAAATTAACATATCAATGTTCTTTTAGTTGATCAATTTTGCCTGCAAAGTAAGCGCTTTTGGAGGGATTGAGCAAACTTAATTTTTTATACACCTCTATGGCCTTTTCAGCTTTCCCCTGCAGTAGTAATACATCCGCCATTGCCTCGGTTACCACAGCATCGGGTTTATTTGATTCTTCAGCCAATTTTTGAATAGACATATCTGCCTGGCCACTTAACGGGGACAATTGGTCATTGTGGATTTTTTTCATTGTTTTCAACCATTCGGTAAAGCTTTTTAGTTGCTTGCCCAATTTATCGGAAGGATTTAATTCACCACTCAGCTTAACTCCGATGCTGGCAAAATAGTCTGAAGTGTGCAATGGCTCAAATGTAATGTTCTCTTCAGTTGTATTAGTGGTATCGATATTTAATTTGAAATTCAGGGGTTCAATTTCGGGTTCCCTGCTATTGCCATCCTCCGCTTCTGTTTCATTAACAAGGGGACTGTCTTCACTATTGAAATGCCCCGAATGCATGCCAGGGCTCATTTCATCCTTATTTTCGGGCATATGTAAACCAGCGCTGTCATGATCAACCAAATCGGTTTGCTGTTTCGTAATTGTTTCCTCTTTTTCCGGTTCGGGTAAACCGGGAGTTTCGTTAATGAGTGGCGAAACCTCTTCTTCTGCAACGGGTTGTTCCCCATTATTTCCCTGGTCTGGAATGATATTGTATTCACCTGTGGCAGGCGCTGCAATATTTTCCGGTACGGATAAACCAGGAGTTTCGTTAGGGAGCTGTAAAATTTCTTCTTCTGTGAGGGGTTCGTCAACATCAATTCCCGGTTCTGCAATGATGTTTTCACCTGTAGCAGTTTCAATACTATTTTGTGGAAGGGGCGCTTCCGTGTTTTCCAGGGAAGGCAAAATAACAGTTTCGTCAATAATTGGATTGATCTGTGTGCCTTCAATAATTTCGCTTGCAGTTTCTTCCGGTTGTGAAGGAAGGGATTCGTGAGTTACAAAAACAGGATTTTCTGCAATAATTTCATTTTCGGGATAATCTGCATTGGTTGCTTCGCTTTTATCAGAGGTTTCATTTGGAGTCGTTAATTCCGGTGAAACGCTTGCCTGGTTTTCTGTAGTTACAAATATATCTTCCTCTGCCAGGTTGGGTTCGATCGTTACACTTGCGGTTTGTTGTTCTTCCTCCAATTTAAATTGCAACCAGTAAGGATTATTAAAAAGAACGGAGGTTTTGGCAGCCTGGTCCTGGTATACCGGTGTATCCTTTTCGGTTAGCAACAATAAAAAAAATTGAGCAGGGGAAAAATAGGGATGATCATTTGTTATTTGGATAAGATAGTCCCGGGTATCAGCGTCTGATATCTTTCGTTTAAATATAGATTCGAAAAGTAAATTGCCGTTACCCATACGCCGAAGATAAATTTATAAGTTCTACAATAGTAGTTTTATATTTAATTAAAGGGACGCTTTACTGCGTGAATGGTGACCGGATAGCGTCGCGTCACTATTCATCATTCACATTCCTGACCGGGCACGCTTATTAAAGCCTGCGAAATTACCAGTTAGAAAATATTTTATTGAATATGGCATCCACAATATTTTTAATAATATTGGGGAATAAAGCAGCCTGTGCTGTTTCAAGGGTTTGGGTAGCAGGGAAATCGAAATTATCGGAAACATCGGTTTCAAAATTTTTCGTTTCATCCAGTGTATTTTTGAAGATGAGGTGAAATGAAACAGATAAGCGGTTGGTACCGGCATTATTACCGGAAATACCGCTGGTGGATACATCGTATTGTGATACATACCCGCTAATATCATAATGTGTATTATCGTCATTGGTTTGGCGAAGGCGGGTATTACCGATCACCTTTTGTTTCATAGCTTCGGTTAACTGCTGGCTCAATTGGGGATTTACATACCGGGCCTTGTTTTCAAAGTAATTAATCCGGAATGTTTTTACCTCTGACGGGATGGGAGAAGTATCTTTAAAAGAGTATTTGCAGGTAGCAAAAGTAAAAACTGCCATTATCAATATGCAAACCGATAAAAGGGTCGCACGGCTTATGAAAAAATGAGAACAGCTTATGGCTCTTCGCACTTTACCTTTTACCTTTACCAATTCACCTCTTTTATTAGTCTTCAATATCATATTCTTTCAGTTTTCTGTACAATGTTCTTTCACTGATTCCCAGGTCGGAAGAAGCGTCTTTCCGTTTACCCTTGTGTTTTTTTAATGCCTTAATGATCAGTTCTTTTTCTTTGTCCATTATGCTCAGCGATTCTTCAATTGCCTCATGATGATGAATATCTTCACCTTTTTGATTAATAAATAGCGGCTGGCCTGTTTGCCCAAAATTATTAGCTGAAACAGATTGCTTATGATCCGGCATTATGGTGTCTATGTTATTGTTATTATTATACATTGGAATGCCTTGTGCCAGGCCGGGACTTTGCAAAATTTCGAAGAACATTTTTTTCAGTTCATTGACATCTTTCTTCATATCAAAAAACAGCTTGTACAATATCTCTCTTTCATTGGCAAATTCCTGTTGACTGAGTGCGGCTTTCCCCCCCACCAACACAGGGAGCCGGTTAAAGTTATTTTCCGGTAAAAAGTTTTTTAATTCTTTGGCGGAAATATTTTTTTCCTGGGATAGTACGGATATTTGCTCTGCAATATTCTTTAATTCCCGCACATTTCCGGGCCATGGATAACTCATTAACAAAGCTTTTGCGTCTTCTTCAAGCTGGATGGGAGCACCCTTGTAGCGGTCAGAAAAATCTGCTGCAAATTTCCTGAACAACAGCGGAATATCTTCTTTCCTATCTCTTAACGATGGTACCCTTATGGGCACTGTATTTAAGCGGTAATAAAGATCTTCCCTGAACTTACCGGAATGGGTGCTTTCGAGTAATTCCTTGTTAGTGGCGGCAATTACCCTGACATCCGTTTTTTGCACCTTACTGCTACCAACTCTTATATATTCTCCGGCTTCAAGCACACGTAGTAAGCGGGCCTGAGTTCCGAGCGGGAGTTCCCCGATTTCATCTAAAAAGATGGTACCTCCGTTTACGGTCTCAAAATAACCCTTCCGGCTATCCAGTGCTCCTGTAAAGGAACCTTTTTCGTGGCCGAATAGTTCTGAGTCGATTGTACCTTCCGGTATAGCGCCACAGTTAACCGCGATGAATGGGTTATGCTTTCTTGCACTTAAGGCATGGATGATCTGGGAAAAAACTTCTTTACCCACACCGCTCTCACCATTAATGAGTACACTAAGATCTGTATTGGCTACCTGCGCGGCTACATTCAACGCATGGTTGAGGGCAGGTGAATTGCCTATTATTCCAAAACGGTTTTTTATTGATTGTAAGTCCATAATGTTGTCCTTTCTGCCCAAAGGGCAGTGTTATCGGGTTAAGAATATACTTGAAAATTGAGCATTGAATATTGAATTTTGAACATGGATGATTGAGTGTTTAAGTTTTAATATTCAATATTCAATAATCAATGTTCAGATGGAGGGATAGCCAAAAGCTTTTAAATTGAATCACTCTGCCGTTGGCCTTCCTATCAATGTGCCCGCTGTACAACTCTCTATCTTTACCATTACATAATCTCCTTTTTTTAGATCGCCTTTTGGAAATACCACCACTTTATTCTGGTCATTTCTTCCATGGAGGTCATGATCCGTTTTTTTGGAAAAGCCTTCTACCAGCACTTTACAAGTTTTACCAATATCTCTTTGCATGCTTTGCAGGGAATGTATGCGGTGCAGATCAACCATCTCCTGCAATCTCCTTTTCTTTACACCTTCCTGTATATCATCTTTAAACCTTCTTGCAGCCAGGGTTCCGGGGCGTTCACTGTAAAAATACATATATGCCAGGTCGTATCTGCAATATTCCATCAGGCTCAGTGATTGTTGGTGATCTTCTTCTGATTCGGTACAAAAACCAGTGATCATATCGGTAGATAAACCACAATTGGGGATGATCTCACGAATACGGTTTACCTTGGCGATGTACCATTCTCTTGAATAGGTACGGTTCATCAGTTGCAATATCCTGCTGCTGCCGCTTTGTACGGGAAGATGTATGTAATTACAAATGTTATCATATTTCGCGATGGTAAACAACACTTCGTCCGTAATATCTTTCGGATGCGATGTACTGAACCTCACCCTTAACAAAGGAGAAATCCTGGCCACCATTTCTAATAGCCTGGCAAATGTTACCACGTCTTCAAAAGCCTCTTCTTTGGCGGCGTTGGCAGGGGGCATCCAATAATAACTGTCAACATTTTGTCCCAGTAAAGTCACTTCCCGGTAACCGTTTTCGAACAACTCTTTACACTCATTAATGATGCTTCCTGCATCCCTGCTTCTTTCCCTGCCCCTTGTAAAAGGCACCACGCAAAATGAACACATGTTATTACAGCCCCTCATGATGCTTACAAATGCATTTACCCCATTGCTGTTTAGGCGCACCGGGGCTATATCTGCATAAGTTTCTTCCCTGCTCAATAAAACGTTTACTGCTTTTTGGCCTGTTTCCGCTTCCTCAATAAGTCCGGGTAAACTGCGGTACGAGTCGGGGCCCACCACCAGGTCGACCAGTTTTTCTTCCTGTAAAAATTTTTCCTTTAAACGTTCTGCCATACAGCCCAATACGCCTACCAGTATCCCCGGATTGGCTCTTTTCAATTTTCGGAATTCCGTTAACCTTTTGCGTACGGTGGTTTCAGCTTTTTCCCGGATAGAACAGGTATTTACAAAAATAAGATCGGCTTCTTCACAGTTTTTGGTTGCTCCATAGCCATTGCTTTGCAGGATAGAAGCCACCACTTCGCTATCGGCGAAATTCATCGCGCAACCATAGCTTTCAATATAAAACCGCTTTTTGTAAAGCATATTATCCACCATAAATGGGGCAAATGCTTCAGCCTGCCTGGCTTCGTCGTGGGCTTTAATATCTGTCGGTAATAAAGTATCCATTAATAAATTTAGTTGGCAAAAATAGGTAATTATGTTGTTATTGTGTCAGATTGGCAGAGAAAGATGAGGGTTTATAACCTTTTTATGATAGCTTGAATAGCGGTCGGCATAATTTTTTTTTGGCAGGGGATGGGTTTTAAAGATTTTATAATGGTGGTTCAAAGATGCCATTCTTATCACGCTTCAGAGGAACCATCCGATGTCTATCGGATGCCGATCCCGCGAAAGACAACTTCTTGTTAACAAAAAAATCATTTAAGTTAGCAATATTATTAAAGTAACCTTCTAAATTTTCAAATATGACCAACTTGGTAATTAGGTTTCTCAACCTTCTCCTGGCGGGACTGCTTTCAGGTGCTATGTTCGGAATATGGATTGGATTTAATCCTAAAAGTTTATCTGTACAGACTTATGTTGAGCAGCAGCAAGCCGTCATTAAAGCTTTAAATACCCTCATGCCACTACTCGGACTGGTTACAATATTATTGACGGTGACAGCTGCCATTCTGCAAAGGCAAAACCAACCTGTATTTGTCACACTATTAATTGCTGCCGCACTTTTAATAATAAGCGGACTCATAACAAAATTTGGAAACCAGCCCATCAACAGCATAGTAGTGACCTGGAACAAAATGGATATACCGGCTAACTGGACCGGATTAAGAGACAAATGGTGGTCATTGCATAAGATACGAACCCTGGCGGCCCTGTTAGCTTTTAGTTTTATTATATGGTCGGGCATGCGAAAAAATTAATGCACTACCGCCAACCTGCCTGTCCGATCAGGTAGGTATCGGGTGCCTGGCTTCAGCTATACAATCTCATTAGCAGGTATTACAAAGCCGGATAATATTATTCGGTGAATGGCTACCCATACCCGGCAAACATGTGTTGATTAGGATACCCATATACTCCGCAAGTGATAAAAAGGCGAGTTGGCTTATTTATTTTGTCCACTACCATCTAACCTCACCACACTTCCTCCTCTCCCCCGAAAAGATCGGGATATTCGACAAAAGAGAGGAGTCGGTGCTGAATATCTTTAAGAGCCATTTGATCTTCCACCTCCTCTGTTGTTCTTTAATCGGCAATGCCTTACGAAACCATTCCCTGTATCGAAAATCGATTACAGAACTAAGAAACTGTTTAAATTTAATTGATATGTTTTTTCTGTAACGTCATTGAAGCCATTTTTATTCCGCCGTGGCAGAACCAATGTCGACGCCAAGAAATACCAAAGCTGGTTAACAAAAAAATCATTTTTAAACAGTTTCTAAGTAAAATAAAATTCACCTTTTTACTCCTTGCGAAGTATAGTTGGTTTTCATGAGCATAGAGATAATCAGCAGATACTGAATAAAACATGATTATAATCATACAGGCAAGTTTAAAGAGTCATTAAAAACTGCTGATTTTAAGGATATTTTTAAAAAATTTTAAAGGGTAATCACCATTATTAATAATTATTGAATTTAGTGATAATGAAGCGTATTGTTTTAAAAAGAATAAATAGAATAAAATGAAAAAATCCACTAGCAACAGAATCTTTATATTCATTGTCGTCTTGCATACCGCAACGAGCGTGTTTGCAGGAACAAAAATAAGTTCTCAATCAGGCAACTGGAGTGATGCCAGTACATGGGGAGGTAATCCTGCTCCCGTAGCAGGTGATGATGTGATTATCAATGGTGGTTTTGGCATAACAGTGGACATTTCGAATGCAACTAGTTTGAGCCTGCAGTTAGGTGGATCAACACAGGGTGCGGGAACGGGTGCAATATCATTCTCAGCCAGTGGGCAGTTAACTGTGTTTGGATTGGTAAATATAGGGCCGGTAAATAAAAATAATACGGAAGGCAGCCTCAGCATGGCTCTTGGTGGGAAGCTTATTTGCGAAGGAATTATTGTTGGCAGACTTGGAACCTGGAATACAGGGGCCGGATCGATTGAATTAACATCAACTAATACGATTCCTTTAGACAATAATGTGAGCTTTAACAACCTTATAATTAGTGGTGGTATTACTACAGTATCACGCAATCTCAATATAAACAGCAACCTGCTTATCAACCCCGCTGCAACGCTGGACGGTGGATCAAATATACTATTTGTGTCCGGCGGGTGGATCAACAACGGCACATTTACCGGCCACACAGGAACAGTTAGTTTTATTAAAAATGGCAATCAAACTATTGCCGGAAACGGCCTAAACAATTTTAATCTCATCCGGGTAAACCTGGGAACAAATATCAATAATACGCTGGAAGTGTTATCAACGAATTTCAGTGCTCCCAATTCATTTCTCACCATAACAAATGGAACATTTAAACTATCGGGGACATTTAAATTTGAAAACACTTTCTTCGCTGGCCCTATTTATAATATTGACCCAACCGCCGGTTTGTGGATCAACAATCCAAATGCAACAGTAACCGCCCAGGCAGGAGGAATATCCGTTAGGGGTTTACTTCGATTGACTGCCGGAAAATATGATATCGGGACAGATATTGACAACTCGCTCAATTATGTTTCGGGTTCTTCAATCATTGTAGAAGGAGGCATACTCAATATAGCAGGCAGGCTTACCCGTAACAATGCAACAGCCACGACATCCTACACACAAAGTAGTGGTACCGTTGTGGTAGTGGGTCAAGGCTCAACAGATCCAATATTTGCGGGTTTCGACCTTGGGGCGGTAGGCTCAACGTTTACAATGTCTGGCGGCACTATCGCTATCAGAAATGCCACCAGCGCTCCAATAGACTTTTTAAATGCGTCGTCAGTTGCCAACGTAACCGGAGGTACTTTACAAATTGGTGATACAGCCACAGCAAATGCTCAAACCTTTCGTATTCAAAGTGCCCGCCCCATCGGTAACTTACTTGTTTCCAATGCAACTACCGGAGTGGTAAAACCAACAATACAACTTATTGCATCCAGCCTTAATATTGTTGGGAATGTAGAGACGCAGTTAGGAACAACACTGGATGCAAACGGATTTAACATTACACTGGGCGGCGATTGGTTAGATAACGGCTCCTTTACAACAGGAGGTAATACAGTCACATTTAACGGCCCCGGTACACAAACAATAAGCAAACCAGGTATAGAAATATTTAACAACCTTATATTAAATAAACCCGGTACCATACTTAATCTGAACAGTTCTGTAACAGTGAACAATATTTTCAACATTGCGCAGGGAACCATTGCTCTGGATAACAAAACCCTTAGATTAAATGGAACCGTTACCGGCGCAGGTTCATTTACAAGTGCGATCACCGGTACCGTCAATTACAACCAGGCGGCCGACGGCCAAAATGTTTTGACAGGTAATTATGGGAATCTCATATTCAGTAATTTCAACAAAATTATCCCCTCAACCGGTATCATTGGGATTGCTGGTACATTCAATCCCGGTACCGCATCTCAGCATACCATTACCGGAAGCACAATTGATTTCAATGGAGGCAATCAACCCATTCCTCCATTTACATACTACCATCTTACAGCAAGTGGTAGCGGAATCAAAAGCGGCTCAGAAACTATTACAGTAGAAGGTAACTTATTAAATAACACAGGTATTATCTTCACAGGTACTAACATGCTCAATCTGAACGGGACCGTTCATTTAAATAACGGCACCCTCAATGCTGCAACACTTTCCGTTGGATCTGTTTCCTTACTGACCAACAATGGTACAATATCTGTTGGTACGGCCTTAAATGGAGCAGGCACGCTTAAACAGCAAGCCGCCGGAATATTAAATATTGGTGGAATAGCGGACATAGCGATTCTCGATGCTTCTGCAGTCAGC
>JBDTVX010000149.1:0-12629 GCA_040007015.1 Ferruginibacter sp.
TATCAAATATCAATTAACCGCCTGTTTCATGCCAATATTTACAGAAGCTGATTGCAGGCCCTTTGCGGTTGCCGTTACCGTTACATTACCACTTATTTCGCCGGCCTGTACCACTGCCAGGCAAAGCCCATTAAATGCTTTGTGCTTAGTCGCTTTAAAACTTTCCAAACTTGTAGGGCTTCCATTATCCGTTCCAACAATGGCAGCGTTTCCGGTTATGGAAAACTCCATTAAATTATCGGCATCCGGCACAGGTATGCCGTTGGCATCTACTACTTTTGCTGTGATAAAAGAAAGATCGTTTCCATCCGCTTTTATCAATTTTCGATCTGCCGATAAAATGATTTTTGCTGCTATGCCGGCCGTTTTAATTTCTTTTGATAATACCACCTTTCCATTCTTTTTAGATATTGCCTTTATAGTTCCGGGTGCGTAATTTATCCTCCAGGTAACGTGCAGATCATCACCGGCTTTCTTTTTTATTCCAAGGGATTTTCCATTTAAAAATAATTCCACTTCATCAGCATTATTGTAATAGGCCCATACATCCACGGTATCTCCCTGCTTCCAGTTCCAGTGCGGAAAAATATGCAATATATTTTTATTCGTCCATTCACTTTGATACATATAATACACATCCTTGGGAAAACCGGCCAGGTCAATGATCCCAAAATAAGAACTGCGTGCAGGCCAGGGATATGGTGTAGGCTCGCCAATATAATCAAAGCCGGTCCATATAAATTGCCCGGAAAGAAAATCGTATTTTTTTATTTCCTTCCAGGTTTCTTCATGAGTAGAACCCCAGGGTGTAGATACATTATCATAAGCCGATACGGTAAGATCTTTATTCCCGTTATCAAAAAGCTTATCCCATCGGTCGGGCCAGCGACGAATAATATCGGATGGAATCAGGTCGTAATGCCCGCGGGTTTCCAATGCAGAAACAGTTTCTGCACCAATAAATTTTTTGCCCGGAAAATTTTTTTGAAAATCAGCAAAATTTTTGTGATGATAATTAAAGCCCACCAGGTCGAGCGCCCCCGATTGATAAATTTTATTAACAGGCCGGGGGTCATTCAATGCCGATGTAACCGGGCGTGTGGGATCCAGTTCTTTTACAATTCCTGCCAATTCTTTACCGATGGTGATCCCGGTACTATCCCATTGCTCAGGTATTTCATTGCCAATGCTCCATATGAAAACCGATGGATGGTTCCGGTCCCTACGTACCAAATCCTGCAGGTCTTTCTTATGCCAACTGTCCCAGCTTAAATGATAATCATACGGATTCTTTGGCTTCTTCCACATATCAAATGCTTCATCCATCACTATGAAACCCATTTTGTCGCACAGGTCTAAAAGTTCAGGCGCCGGCGGGTTGTGCGAGGTACGGATCGCATTGCAACCCATGGCTTTCAAGATTTCCAATTGCCTTTCCAGGGCCCTTGTATTGATGGCAGTACCCAGGCATCCCAGGTCGTGATGATCACAAACACCATTTATTTTAACTTTTTCTCCGTTCAGTAGAAAGCCCTTATTTATATCGAATTCAAAACTGCGGATACCCATTGGTGTTATATAGCCGTCTGATATTTTACCATCGCTGATCACCTGGCTAACTGCCTTGTACAAATATGGATCTGTAAGCGACCATAATTTTGGCGAAGGCACATCCATGTCCTGCGCAACAACAGTAATGGTATCCTCTAATAAGATACCGGGAGTGATTTTTCTTGCTGCTTCCTTACCGGCTGCATCATAAATAATGGTAGTGAGCGAAATATTCTCTTTCTTGCCGGTTGTGTTGCGGATATTGGTATTGACATGAATAGTTGCGGACTGCGCGGTTATTGCAGGAGTGGTAATAAAGGTACCCCAATGATCAACATAAATCTTTGTAGTGGTAACCAGCCATACATTGCGATAAATACCCGAGCCTGAATACCAGCGGGAGTTTGGTTGTTTTGAATTATCAACTTTAACGGCGATCACATTTTTTTCAGCACCATATTTAAGGTAAGGAGTAAGATCATAGCGGAAAGAACTAAAGCCATAGGGCCGCAAACCAAGATAATGCCCGTTGATCCAAACTTCGCTGTTGAGATATATCCCGTCAAAATCAATACTTAAATTTTTATCCTTCGCCGAAACAGGTATTGTAAATTCTTTGTGGTACCAGCCGATGCCGCCGCGCAATGCGCCCCCACCCGTGCCCGTTGGACTGGTTGAATCAAAGGGCAATTCAATACTCCAGTCGTGCGGTACATTTAATGTTCGCCAACCGCTTACATTGGCCGAAACCTTACTGTAATCATTTACACTATCCAAAATAAATTTCCAGTCTTTATTGAAGTTTTCCGTTTTTCTTGCGGCGTTTTGCGCAGTAGCCATTAACGTTAGCATACTTATCATTAACAGGGAGCTAAACCCTTTGGTAATACAGTTTACATTATTCATATATCTGATTTTTTTGGCAATCAATATCAATTTATTGGCTCGTTATATAGTTATGCCGGTTATAAAATCACCGGCAGTAAAGTATTCTTTTGCAATACCCGTTTCATTTTCTACAAGCACTACAAAAAAATAGGTTCAGGTATGTTTCTTTAATTTAATAGTTCTTCTAATTTCACAATTTAAAATACCTGGTTTCATTATATGCCTATCCGCACCCGCAAGTTCGTGATAAAAATTCCTTCTTTAGATATTTTTAATAACTTTTACCCGTCGATAACAGGGTAAATGAAATGATAACAGCGGCAATATTCCATTCAAACCTGTAAAGCCGTACTAACGGCAGCTGGATTTTTAAAAGTTACTTTTTACATGAGCTATTTACGAAAGCTTAACGAAAAAAAAGACGCACCCGTAACCCTTTGTGCATCCCTCTGATGGTTTTAGGGCAGGCGTTTATTATTTTATTTTTAAAGTAAAACCCGATATAACAAAAGCCGTCTCCCGGGTTGGGATTGACACGAAGAACCCTGCCTAACAGAAGTGGCAGATATACCTAATATTTTCAGGTTCCTCCAATTACGTGACTGGCTCTAATAACCACCACCCATCAATAATTCCCCAACTAATTAAAGTTAATTTTTGTTGGGCAGGTCCAAATGGTGGAATGTTCACCCATTATTTGTACAGGTGTCCCGAATAATTTTTTAACCTTTCAGATCATACTTCATAAAGCCATCATTCATATTGGGCGCTACCCATGAACCGGCACAACCGGGGTGCCATTACAAAACCAAAAAGTCGAATTGCATTGAAATTTTATTTTTTTCATAGCAAATATTTGTTAGTGATTTTAAAAAATTGTTGATCACATTATACCTACTACTGTTTTTTCTCTTTTACTTTACCATTATTATAATATTATCTGCGGGCTTTGTATAATTTTACCTGCGGAACAGAAATCGTACACATGAACATTGAGAATAAGGAAATAATAGTTGAGGTAAGTTGAACGGATGATCTAAATAACATATCATCGTTTTAATTTTAAGATCAGGATTATTGATTTAAAGCGATAAAGGTATTGTTCAGGCAGCTTAATACACTTCGTTGAAATAATTTGTTGCATACGTTAAAATTTAACATGCAAATTTTGCCACCAGGCAGGAAGGCAAAATATGATGTAAGTCATACATATCAATATTTCATATCACGAAAAAAAGCCTGGTATGAAAATAGATTGCGGTTTAATTTAATGGATGACCTGCCAATCAAAAAAAGCCAGGCCATCTATTAAAGGATCAAATAAAATTTGCAGTGGTAGAGCCGAATAATGCATTACTTTGAATAAAAAAAATCTTATGATCCATCACAAAAAAGCGGCACATCATAACCGGCCATACAAGATAGCTGCACAAACTGCCGGATTGGTAGCCTGTATTTTTATATTCTTTTTTATTGCAGGAAAAGGTGGGCCCGAAATATTGAAAAATGAAGACAACGAATGGGTGCCTTTTCTCCCACTACTTTTATTGGCTTTTGCCGGGTATATAATAACCTGGTATAAAGAATTAGCAGGTACTCTATTGATGACGGCCGGAGGAATTATCCTGCTTGTATTCCTTGCCAGGAAGGGTGATACAGGAATCGGGCTGGTATATGGGTTGCCCTTTATATTAGCAGGAATTATATACCTGGTACATATTTATAAACGCGCTGAATTAAAGAGAAAAGAAGAAAAGAAGACGCAATAGTCATTGCCATTTTCAAATAGTATAATTATAACTGTTACCTGACATAAACGCTCCACTATTGACAATATTGCTATAGTTTTTAACACAATTAATTTAATGATACGTAAACTCATCACCCTCCGGTGAAACCAGGTCGTTTTCCTTTTTTGTAAATTCAAGCGATACCGAATTCATGCAATACCGCAGCCCTGTTGGTTTTGGGCCATCATCGAACAGATGCCCCAAATGCGCCCCGCACCGGCCACAGGTAATTTTTGTGCGTTTTGTATTGAAACTATTATCCGCTTCCTCCAGAAGGGTGGATTTATTAACCGGTTGCCAAAAACCTGGCCAACCGGTACCGCTTTCAAATTTTGTAGCAGAACTGAATAACTCCTGCCCGAAACATACACAAGTATAAATTCCTTTTTCATGATTGTCCCAATACTTACCGGTGTACGCAGGTTTGATACCTTCTTTACTGGTTACCTGGTAAGCTTCGGCGCTTAGTTGCTTTTGCCACTCCGCTTCCGGTTTTGTAACAGCAAATTTGCGGTTTTGAGAAAATCCGGTAACTCCGGTAAATATCAATACGATTGAGAAAATAAATGATTTACCCAGGATTTAATATTGCAATTAAAGATGTAGGGAAAAAATACGAAAGATGAACTATTCCGGATTTTATTGCTATAAACTTTTAACATTTTTACAAAAATCGGGTTTGTGTTGTAATTTTATAATACTAAATTTTACATATCATGGGAGTTTGGAACCAGGTTGCACAATATTTATACCTAAAGAAAAAGGATCCCAATGCACCAAATACACAATTTGTAAAGTATATGCATGGCATCAACCGGATCTCTATCCTGCTTTTTCTTGCAGGTATGATTATTCTTGCAATAAAGTTACTAAGAAAATGAATAATGAATAATGAGTGGCGCATAGCTTTCAGAATAGGAAAAGTTTATTGCGCAGGCAATCTCATCGCTGTCAGTATTATGCCATCAATACTCATTATTCATTTCTTATCTAAAAAATCATAAATACTCCCCGCTGCATTGGCGGAGGCATTTCCTCCCTTACTTAGTAAATTTTTTAAAGCCATATAATTCTCCTGCAACTGTGCCCGTTTTCCCGGGTCGAATAAAATCTTTTTTAATTCTACCGTGATGTTCTCCACTGTCAGGTCGTCCTGGATCAATTCTTTCACTACTTCCTTATCCATGATCAGGTTCACGAGGCAGATGTATTTTATCCTGACCAGCCTTTTTGCTATTTGAAAGGAGATCGCATTGCCTTTATAGCAAACCACTTCCGGTACCCCAAATAAGGCAGTTTCCAAAGTAGCCGTGCCGCTGGTAACCAGCGCAGCCTTGGCCTCCATAAGCAGTTGATAGGTTTTATTTATTACTGATGAAACATTGTGATATGGCGCCATTAATTCATGATAAAAGCTGTCTTCGATGCCGGGCGCCTTTGCAACCACAAAATGGTATCCCGGGAAATTTTTCGCAACTGCCAGCATGATGGGCAGTTTTTTTAGTATCTCCTGCTTCCTGCTACCAGGCAATAGGGCAATCAATAAAGAATTGTAATCCTCGAAAACCGATACGATTGCTTTTGGGCCGGCAACTTCCAATACCGGGTTTTGTTCGCAAAACTCATTGATCACCCGCACTAACGGATGGCCAACATACTCAACTTCATAATTCCATTTTTTATAAAACTCTTTTTCAAAGGGCAAGATGACCAGCATTTTATCTACATTTTTTTTGATGGCCCTTACCCTGCTTTCCTTCCATGCCCATACCTGAGGTGAAATATAATAAATAACCGTTAGCCCATGCTTTTTAGCCCAATTTATAAGGCGTAAATTAAACCCGGGATAGTCGATCAATATCAACCCATCAGGACGGTAATTCAAAATATCTTCTTTGCAAAAAGCCAGGTTACGAAAAATAGTACCCAGGTTTTTTATTACTTCAACAAAACCCATAAATGCAAGGTCGCGGTAATGCCTTACCAGGGTAGCCCCCGCTTCCTGCATCTTATCGCCGCCCCAGCAACGAACATCAGCAGTTGCATCTAATTTTTTTAATTCTTTTACCAGGTTGCTTCCATGTAAATCCCCACTGGCTTCCCCTGCTATGATATAGTACTTCATACTTTAATTAATAGGCTGCAATGTAGCAATTTAATAAAGCGCTTAAGAATTGAATAAATACCCTTTTATTTTATTGATCCTTTCCATTCTTAAAACAGGCAAATTTTCAGGCCTCGCAGGTTCACGGATGCGGAACGTTATGCGGTGGCCGACCCCGTGGCAACATTAAACAGCAGACCCGCGCCTGGCCTGGTAAACTGGTTCGTTCCATCATCTCTGTGGCTAACCAACTACAATATTATTGGTTTGTCAACTACTCCAAAATATGGAAATTACGTCCTTGCGCTGGAAATCAATATTTTTAAGCCTTATATTAAACCACTGATTATCAGGCAGAAATTTATTTGGCACGCTAGTAGATTTACGGTGAATACAAGAAAAAATACCTACCACTCACCTGAAATCACTTTTATGATTAAATTTTACTCACCGTTAAATGCAATTGCTGTCTTTATAGGCTCTGCTTTATGGTTTAAGAAGTATTTTTTATGTCTGATCAACATTACGCTTTGTATTGCAGGGCCTTTGTTCATCCAGGCACAGGGTATTACTATCAATCCACGCACCTCGCTGGTTTTGAATGGCAATATAACATTGGTGATTAATAACGCCCCTTTAAAAAATAACGGTACGTTTACAGCTTCTACCAGCACGGTAAAATTCAGTGGCAATACCGATACGCTGACTGCCTATGTAGCAGGAAGCAAAAGCACTACTTTTCATAACTTATCTATCATTAAATCTGCAAACGGCGTTGCTTTAAAATCTGCGGTTGGGGTTAGAAACGTACTCGAAGTAAGCGGTGGTAATTTATATACAGATAGTAACCTGACCTTAAAATCCGATATAGCGCTTACCGCAAGAGTGGATGTAGTTCCTGCTACCAGCCAGATCATTGGAAAAGCAAATGTAGAAAGATATATCCCTTCCAGGAGGGCCTGGCGTTTACTGACAGCGCCGCTGACAAATTCAAATACAATTTACAGAACCTGGCAAAATTATGGAATTTATGCCGCCGGTTCAGGCACACTGGTAACCGGGCCAAACCCAACAGGGGTAGCAGGAAACGGCCTGGATCCCAGTTATTATAACAACCCTTCACTTAAAATATGGAATACTGCCACGCAGGCTTTTTCAAATGTAGCAAACACGCATGTGCCTATTTCTTCAGGCAGCACCGGCAAGGCAGATAATACCGGGTATTTTGTTTTCGTAAGAGGTGACCGCGATCCCAACAACACAATTATTGTAAATACAAACCTTACTACATTAAACAGTGTTGGAACCTTACAAACCGGCACTCAAACTTTTACAGCCACCTCTACCGGCAACGGATATACGCTGATTGGCAACCCGTATGCTTCACCAATAGATTTTAATAAAGTATCCCTCACCAACCTGGTAAAACGATTTTATATATGGGATCCAAAGATCAATATTCTTGGTGGCTATGTGATGATGGATGACCTGGATAATGATGGCATCTATGCAACATCCATCTTAGGCAGCTCCCAAACAAAAGACATACAATCGAGCCAGGCTTTTTTTGTAGAAACAAAAGTGAATGGTGCAGCATCATTAACATTTATTGAAACCAGCAAATCGGGTAACAACAATAACGTAGTATTCAGGCCGCTAAATCCCAACAGGCCCACCGGCTCAGGTATCGGGCAAATACGCACTAACCTGTATTTAGTGGAAAATGATAACACCACCATCCTTGCAGATGGTGTATTTGCGGAGTTTAGCAATATTTACAGCCTGCAGGTAGACCGCGATGATGCGTTAAAATTCGGAAATGTCAATGAAAACCTTGCAATACAGCGTTCAACTTACACACTCGCTGCTGAAAGAAGGCCGGAGCTAAGCGCAAACGACACTGTGTTTTTTAACCAGTCAAGAATGGTACAAAGAAGCTACCAGTTTGAATTTGTAGTAGATGGCTTTGAGCAAACAAATTTAATCGGATCATTAGAAGACAGTTACCTTAATACAAGCACTCCTGTTAGTCTTTCCGGGACCACCAGCGTAAATTTTACGGTGGATGGCAATACCGCTTCAGCCGGACTCAAGAGGTTTAAATTAGTATTTAAAGCTATATCTACCTTGCCGGTAACAATCCTTGATGTAGCCGCGCGGCAAAAGAATACTGATATAATGGTGGAGTGGAAAGTAGAGAATGAGATCAACATGCTGAAATATGATGTTGAAAAATCGACAGATAGCCGTGTATTTACGAGGGCAACTACGATTAATGTATCCGGAGCAGGCAATACATACAATAGTTATAGCTGGTTGGACGTTAATGCAGTTCAGGGGAATAATTTTTACAGGATAAAGAGTTACGACAGAAGCGGACAGACCCGGTACAGTTCAATTGTAAAAGTAGCAATAGGTAAAACTGAAGGTGGCTTTAGTATCTATCCCAACCCTATCAAAGGTAGCGTGATCAATCTTAAAATGGACAATCAGCCTGCTGGCACCTACCAGGTAAGATTAACTAACGTCATCGGTCAAACGCTTTATGTTGACAACATCAAGAATAATGGTGGCAACAATACCCAATCACTAAATACCGGTTCCAAACTGCCTGCAGGTATTTACCAGTTAGAAATCATAGGACAAGATAATAGCCATAATACCCAAAAGGTAATCGTTGAATAGAAGTGGAATAGAAGTCAAAGAATTAATCCAAACCAATTAAAACAATAGAACCCTAAACCCGTAAATATGAAAAAACTTTCCTTTACCATGCTGTTGATCGGCCAGCTTGCCTTTATTTCAAAATTTTACGGCCAGAATATAGCAATCAATGAAGCCGGCAGTTTACCTGATACCAGCGCTATACTTGATGTAAGCAGCACAACGAAGGGGTTTTTAACCCCCCGCATGACCACCACCCAGCAAAATGCTATACCATTGCCGGCAAATGGACTGTTAATCTATAACACTACCGATACAACTTTTAAAGTAAATAAGGGTACACCAGCCTGGCCTAAATGGGTAACCCTTGGCTTTGGCAGCGGATCCACTACAAATGCACTGGCATTAACAGGTACCAACCTGGTATCCACTGTAAATGGCGTGGCATCTGCCCCTACTGATTTATCAAACCTCACAACGGACAGATGGAAGCTTACGGGTAATACCGGCTCCACTCCCGGTGCAAACTTTTTAGGAACAACCGACAATGTTGATTTTATTTTCAAGACCAATAGTATAGAGGCCATGCGCCTTACCGGCCCCAAAAGGCTTTTAGGGCTCAATGTCTCCAACCCTATTTACAGGATACAGGTAGAAGACCCGGGCGGACCCGATGCTGATATCGCGACGCGAATGTATAATACCAGTAACCAGGGTTACTTTCCAAGTATGCAACTGCAGGTTGCTGCCGGAACACACAATGCTCCTCTTCCTGTTACAAGCGGAACAATATTGGGAGCACTGCATTTCGTTGGTTTTGATGGCAGTACCTGGAGTGATGTTGTTTCAACGGGGATAGAAGTAAAAACTTCTCAAAACTGGACCACTGCGGCACATGGAGCATACATGTACTTTAAAACCATGGCTAATAATACCACTGCCGAGGCGGAAAGAATGAGGATTGATCAAAATGGCTATATTGGTATTAATACAACTGTTCCCGGAAGCCACCTCGATGTGAAAGGCACTTTGAGATTATCCGGTGCAACTTCAGGTTTTGTAGGTTTTGCCCCCGCAGCAGCGGCAGGAGCTACTACATATACATTACCCGCTGCGGACGGTGTCAGCGGCCAGGCATTAACGACAAATGGTACAAGCACTTTAAGCTGGGCCTATCCGAATAGTCCATTTAGCTGGTCAGTTACCGGAAATACAGGAACAACCACGGCCGCAAATTTTATAGGTACAAAGGATAGTATCAAATTAATCATGAAGACTAATAATATCCAGGCCGGCCAGTTATCCCCAAACAGGGATGGGGCTGTTTCTTTTGGCCAAAATGCTTTAAGCGGGCCGACTGGGATACAAAACACGGCAGTGGGTTATAATTCACTTGCTTCAAACACTGGTAATTTTAATACTTCAATTGGTAATTCTTCCTTAACAAATAACACCAGCGGTTCAGTCAATACAGCAACCGGCCACGAAGCATTAAGAGATAATACTACCGGGCAATATAACAGCGCGTATGGAGCCGGGGCAATGAAAAAAGGAACAAGTGCGAATGATAATACTGCCATTGGCTCAAATTCATTGGGAGAAATTTTGACCGGACATACCAATACAGCAGTAGGAAATAGTTCCGCCCGCCAATTAACGGGCGGCTCATATAACACCGGTGTCGGGGAACAGGCATTGTATTTTAATTTAACAGGTGACTATAATACCACCATAGGGCAAAACTCGCTGCTGGGAACTACCGGTAGCAATAATGTAGGTCTGGGTTACAATGCAGGATCTGTAAATACAACAGGTATTTCAAATATTTTTATAGGAGAAAACAGTCAGCCGGTGAGCACCGCTTTAACTAATGCAACGGCAATTGGCAGCAAATCACTGGTGGCACAAAGCAACTCAATGGTATTAGGTAGCATTAACGGAATAAATGGCGCGCTTTCAAATACCAATGTGGGTATTGGTACTACTACTCCCGGAAGCAGCCTGGATATAAAAGGAACACTTCGTTTATCAGGCGCTACATCTGGTTATGTAGGCTTTGCTCCTGCTCCTGTAGCGGGTTCTACCACTTATACATTACCAGGTACCGATGGTTCAACCGGGCAATTATTATCCACTAACGGATCCGGATCGTTGAGCTGGGCTTCAGCCACAGCCACCATCGATATGACAGCAACCTTAATCACCAACCAAACCTATGTTGGAACATTCGAAACGGCCGTAGCCGGTGAAGCCGTGGTTTTTGGTGATGTATTATATTTGGATTTTGCCACCAAAAAATGGAAGAAGGCAAACGCCAATGCAGCTGCAACCACGCCCGTACAACGTATGGCCCTGGAAAATATCGCCGCCAATGCTTCGGGTAAAATGTTGATTGAAGGTTTTATCAGGAATGATGCATGGTCATTTGGTGCGGCCCCTGTTTACCTGGTTTCCGGAGCTACCGGCGCAATTACAACAACGCAGCCTGCTGCTGTAGGTGATCAGATCCAAAGAATTGGTATTGCTTTTAATACAAATAAACTACACTTTAAGCCATCAATCGATGTAGGGGAATTATAAAGCAGCAATGCTGCAGTTCAATATCCGGTATTAAACCGGCTGCTGAATATTCTAATTTTTATTTTTTACAATGGCATTAAAAAATTTGTCAAAAACAGGCTGGTCACCTAAAGCAATTTTATAAAATATTTCAAGGCCTGTCATTAAAATTAATACCCTAATACACCACAAAATTTTGTTTTCTTAATCCGCTATAAAATGAAACCAATCCCTACAATATTCTGGAAGCAAAGTATGCATATACTATTGCTGCTATTATTTTCCATTTCCATAATTGCACAGGTACCGTCGATATCTTCATATAGCCCTGCATCAGGGCCCGTTGGCACTACGGTTACTATTACAGGCACTAATTTTAGTGCTGTACCCGCCAATAATATTGTTTATTTTGGAGCAGTGAAAGCTATCGCATCTGCCGCTACTTCCACTTCAGTTACCGTGACAGTTCCGGCAGGCACTACTTATCAGCCAATTACGGTTACCACAGGTAATCTCAAAGCTTATTCAGATAAACCTTTTATGGTTACATTTTGCAGTGGCTCAATCAGTACAGCCTCCTTTGCTACAAAGGCGGATTTTGCAACCGGTACCGGTCCCAACGATGTCTCCCTGGGTGACTTTGACGGAGACGGAAAAGCAGACCTGGCAGTTACAAATAAGAACGACAATACAGTTTCAGTCCTCCGAAATACGGGTATATCAGGCACGATATCGTTTGCGACAAGAGTAAATTTTGCAACCGGCACATCTCCAATGGGTGTATGCATCAGCGACATCGATGCAGATGGAAAGCTTGATATTATAGTAACAAATACTGCAAACAATACCGTTTCAGTATTAAGGAATACAAGCTCATTGGGAGTTATCTCTTTTGCAGCGAAAATAGATTTGGCAACAGCATTCAATCCTCTTGGCCTGGCAATAAATGATCTTGACGGAGACGGAAAAGCCGATATTGCTGTTGCAAATTATTACGCCAACAGCATATCAATATTAAGAAATACCAGTACCGTGGGTACGATCTCCTTTGATACCAAGGTAGATTTTGCTTC
>JBDTVX010000150.1:0-12582 GCA_040007015.1 Ferruginibacter sp.
GGTGGGTGGCTTGTATGGAATAAGAATGGGAAACCTATTTTTTGGCGAAAGCATGTTTAGCAAAATAAGCAATGCCAGCAAGTTTGCATTCATCAAATATGTGGAGCAGCTACAAAAAGAAAAGGTAACACTAATAGACTGCCAGGTATATACCGCCCACCTCGAAAGCCTTGGCGCAAGGATGATTGAACGGAAAAAATTTATGGAATTGCTTTCAGGAAATTTATAGTGCCGGGACATTATTCAAACCATTATTTTATTCAAATTGCCGGGAACTGGGGTAGGGAGGAATTCTTTTCTTATTATGCTAATTGCAAGGTGATATGGTTTGGCATCTTTACCACCCCGCAATGGAGAATAATATATCCGTCGCCCTGTAAACGCATCCCGGTATTTTTGTTGAAAATATTTAAAGAAGTAAAAAGAATCAAAAATGCAAATAAAAAAAACTGGTTTACCCTTCTTCGTGAAAGGGCCATTCAGAAAAATATATACCAGCAGCACATCAATAATAAGCATAAACCGTGGACTATGGCTAATACTTAGCGTATGGACACCTACATTATTATTCAGCAGCAACGCTACCGCCCAGGAGAAAAGCCAAATGGTGCGACTGGCAAAACTCCGTATCGATTCGGCTCAACTGGAAAGTTATAAAGCTTTGCTAAAGGAAGAAATCGAAGCCTCTGTACGCATTGAGCCGGGAGTGATAACCCTATATGCCGTGTCTGAAAAAGATGTTCCCACTCACATCACGATATTGGAAATTTATGCTGATACGGTTGCATATAAAGCCCATTTGCAAACGCCTCATTTCATAAAATACAAGACCGCTGTAAAGGAAATGGTCAGGTCCCTGGAACTTGTAGAGGCCATTCCCCTGGTGCCCGGGATGAAGATCAGGTGATTTGGTTTGAAGTTGCATAAAATATTTCTTAGAAAGATGTCTAAAAATAATTTTCGAAATACCTCGTAATGGTGAAGTTGCCGAAAAATAAAACCAATCAACCGTCGTCTGGGTTTACAACCGCTGATTTGTTTGCACAGTTACAGCCCCCTCGGCGGTTGGTAAAGCAACTATTGCCGGTAACAGTACCGGTTATTCCCGTATATCCTTCCGAAGCTATACGCAAAACAAAAAAAAATATTTTTCGAAAATCAATTTTACAGGCAGGATTTATTATTCAAAGGTATTGTTAGCAGGTAGGGCATAAACGAGCGTAAAGAGCCGGTGATAAATTACTTTTTCACCTTAATGTACTTTTCAACATTTACCCTGTTTATCCCTTCACTTTCAACCTTTTCTATTCCGCTCTGAATGAGCGTATCACCCTTTATGGTAATGGTAAATGCAAAGTCGTTTCCTTCCCATTTCCTGTCGCTGCAATATTCCAGATGTTCTGTGTACAAACTGTCGGCAAGCGTATAACTGCCGCCCCCGGAAACGTAAACTGCAGCAGAATCTTTGCCTTTATTCAGGTCATGCTGTAAAAAGGCAAAATGGGTATCGTTGATGATCTTAATAAACGAGGTGTTTTTGGTATAGTCAGTGCTGGTGGTAACGCCTTTTTCTATTAAAGTTCCCGTAATAAGCTGCCAGGTTCCCATTATCGGCTTTGGGATTGGTTTTGATGCATTGTCCGCATTTTCCGATCCGCACGACATGAGTATCGTGCTAAATAATACAAATCCGATTTTTATTTTCATGTGTTTGCTTTAGAATTTCTTAAAGATTTTTGAATTGTCGAAGTTAGGGAATTCATTGATCTAAATTTCACTATTTTATCACTTGCGAAGTATAGCTGCAGATCATCCCGGCTATGGTAATTATGTATCAAGGAGGTAAAATAAAACCCGCTATTTATCCATTACCGATCCGTTAAATAGCGGATCAGCATTCCGTTAATTATTTCTCTTTTTCTGGTTGATCGCCCATTGACCAGGCCTTCCTTTTATTTCATCTTTGTATTGTCTTTTTTCAATTTCATACGTAAAACCTGGTAGTAAAGAGGGTGTGTAAATGGGTATGGCTTTGGTTAATCTCAAATATTGAACAGTTTAGAGCATGGTGGTTTTTAGCTCCGGCACGGCCTCATATTTAGCCTGGTGTTAATACCGTGTTTAATCATTTTTATAATCGCTTTAATTTTTTTTTAAATGCAAAAGATAAAATGAATTATAAGCTGGGACCAGGTAGTTAACGCCTTCCGTCTATTTATAAACCAACACAAAATTTTCGTACACTTTAAAGTTTTTATTGCTTTTTAAGATTACAAAAGCATTCCTCATTATGAAAAAAAGACCAGAAAAAAAATTGGCTTTAGGTAAAATTAAGATTGCAAGCCTAAGCAAACAAAATCAGCAAATGGTTAAAGCAGGAATGCCCCCGCCACCCCCAACGCCCAACTGTCATACAACAGCGGTTCATACGAATGTTGTAAGGTGCATGGTTTATACTGCATGCGACTGTGTACCTATTATCAAAGGCCGTTAGCATTGCCCGGATTCCCTGAAACGTTTAAAGAAGCGTTGGCATATAATACTCAGGGACTTTTTTATTACATAAACAATAAAAGTTTTTATTGCTTTTTAAGATTACAAAAGCATTATTTGTTATGAAAAAAAGACCAGAAGGGAAATTGGCGTTGGGTAAAATCAAAATTGCCAGCTTAAGCAAAAACAACCAGGAAGCGATAAAGGGAGGCATGGTTAATCCTCCAACAAAAAGTAGTAAATGCCACTCCCCTGCAACAACCAAATGCACAACTCATTATGTGTATTGCGGATGTTGAAAAACAATCATGGGCTGTTTAAAAATCCCTTTTGATATACTTGTTAATTCCAGGCAATGTATAGAAATCAGCGCATTCACACTGCAACAGCAACGCCCGGGCAGGATTGGGTATTCGGCATTTGGAATTTACATGGAGCCTGCGCAGATAGCTTTAGCTGCATTAAAAAATATTCCGGTGAGGAGAATATTTAACCAGGCAAATATGGTACCCACCAGGTGGTTGTTTCCTGTGTTTTTATACGCATGTTTGACGGTTTTTTTATTACATAAACAATAAAAGTTTTTATTGCTTTTTAAGATTACAAAAGCATTATTTATTATGAAAAAAAGAACGGAAGGAAAATTGGCTTTGGGTAAAATCAAGATTGCCAGTTTAAGCAAAAACAGCCAGGAGGCAATTAAAGGAGGCAGGCCAAATCTCACCAGGACCAATTGTGATACCGGTGCTCCATGCCATGCGCCGAACACATTGAATTGTACAACGCGCTATGTGATCTGTGGTTGTTAAAGAGGCATTCAGGGATATTTGATAAGCCTCAGTAAACATACCTGCTAACCTATTTCATGTAAATATGATTAGCAGGTATATTTAATATTTTCCTGAGGGCAATTATTTACGTTTCCATAATTTTTAAATTTTTTATGAACGGTATAAAAAACATTGGCAATACTTTACCCGGGATATGCAGGGCATTAAACGCTTTTATAAAACAAGATGAAGATTATGGCCTGCTTTCAGGTTATTGCGGCAGCGCTTTATTCTACGCTTATTATTATAAGCTTACCGCTGAAAAAAAATATTTAAACAAACTGAACTACATCATAGAAAAAACAATAAAGACGCTTTCAAAAAAGAAATTATTGTATTCGCATTGCAGCGGTATTGCCGGAATAGCCTGGGGCATTCAGCATTTAGTGAAGAATGGATTTATTGAACAGGATGAGACAGAAAATAGTTTTGAAGAAATAGATGAATTTCTGTTTAATGTCATGAAACAGGATTTAAATGAGTATCGTTATGATTTCTTACACGAGGGCCTGGGAATCATGCTTTATTTTTTGGATAAACAGCCGGGAGCTATCACGCAAACTTATTTGGAAGAGGCAGTGACATGGTTGGAAAAAGCGATGGTTACCAAAGATACCGGCATTACCTGGAGAGATTATTCTCCTAAAAAAATTGAAGGCGGGAACCAACCGGCTAGTTATAACCTGGGCCTTGCCCATGGCGTGCCTGCAATACTTTCTATCTTAAGCATGATATATGAAAAAGGTACTGCAACAGGCAGGATATTGCCCCTGGTTGAAAGGGGGGTGAAGTGGCTACTCAGTAATAAAAACCGTACGCACGATAATTGTGTTTCCTTATATCCTGCAACAGTTTCAGAAGGCGATAATGCCCCTGGGGCAAAACAAAGCCGCCTTGGATGGTGCTACGGTGATTTGTCAATTGCGATTACTTTATGGAATATAGGGGAGCGATTGCAAAATGATTATTACAAGGAGGAAGCTTATATAATTTTTGAGCATACGTTAAAGCATCGGGATATACGAAACGGAGGTATAGTTGACGCCAGCTTATGTCATGGAAGCATGGGCGTTTCTCATATATACAGGAGAGCATATATAGCCACCGGCAACAGCTTTTTTTTAAACGGAGCGGATCAATGGCTGCAACAAACTTTGCAAATGGCTAGTTGGAAAAATGGCCTGGCAGGCTTTAAATATCATACTCCCAACGGATATGAAAATAATTACAACCTGTTGGAAGGAATAACAGGTATTGGGCTGGCTTTAATAGCCGCCTTAGACAAAGATACCACACCCGCATGGGACAGGTGTTTACTTTTATCTTAATAAGAATGTTGAAAAACCCCCCTTTGAACTGGCTATTGATAACAATTTAAAATCTTTTTTTAATAATAGTATTATGATACTCGCCAAAGATTTTTATTTGATAAGAACGCCTTTGTTGCCGTTAAATTTATTAGAACAATTTAATGAGTTGCCACATGCAGGATTGAATAAAAGATTGAAAACCATTTTTGCACAACCTTATTTACAGGAAGCCATTTATATTGCTTCCCCGGAATTATTCCAGGAGTTTCAAAAGTGGCTGCAGGGTTATTTATTGGACGAAAAGGAAGTTGATAAACTTGTAATATCAATCTATAAATATTTGTTACGCATGTGTTCCCGATGCACACCATACGGGTTATTTGCCGGATGTGCAGTAGGTGAATTTGGTGAAATTTCCCGGGTTAGATTAGCCCACCCGGACCAGCATAAAAAGCACTGCCGTTTAGATATGAATTATGTGGCAGAATTGGCTGCTATGATTAATGGGTTGCCCGAAGTGCAAAGCCAGTTGTGTTTCCATCCCAACAACTCATTATACAAAATTGGCAACAAATGCCGTTATGCCGAATTTAAAATTGAGAATAAATTCCGGACCTATCATTTAACAGAAATTGCCTGCTCAGATTATCTTGAAAAGATTCTTAAAACTGCCAGCCATGGCGCTACTTTGACCGCTTTAACAAAAACCATTGTGAGCAATGATATTACAGAAGAAGAAGCAAAAGCATTCGTAATGGAATTAATACAAAACCAGGTATTAGTGAGCGAACTGGAACCTACAATAACCGGCGAAGAGTTTTTTAATAAGCTTATAAAAAAATTGCAATGTCTTGACAATACCGCTGGCCTTACCGGCAAATTAATTCATATTCGCAGGTTGTTACAGGATCAAACTACGGGCATAGATAAGTATTTGCAGGCAAATCTATTGGTTAAAGAATTATTACCCGGTACAAATAGCAGGGACCTGGTACAAACAGATTTATTTTTAGGCACCGAGCAAAATACGATTAGCTCAACAGTAATTGCAGGTATAGAAAAGCAGGTAGAAAAATTATGGTCCCTTGCCAGGCTTGCCACCAATTCTGATTTAAATAATTTCATGGACCGGTTTAGTGAGCGATATGAAGAGCAGGAGATACCGCTTTTAATTGCACTGGACGCGGAAGCAGGAATTGGATATGCAGGATATAGCGGCACCAACACAGATTATACACCTTTGGTGGACGATATTTTTACCGGGAAGAAAAATGAATCAATCACCATCACGCGGAATAAAATGGATGAATTTCAACTGAAAAAATTGCATGCCTGCTTACGCGATAACGCTGGTGAGATTGAATTAACCGATAAGGACCTCGATGAATTAAAAGATACAGCAACACCTTCTATCCCCGGTAGTTTTTATGTAATGGGAAGCATTCTCGGGGAAAGCGCTTCAGAAATTGATGCCGGCAATTATCAATTTGAACTAAGTGCATGCGGCGGTCCGTCGGCCGGCAATTTGTTAGGCAGATTTTGTCATGGTAATGATTCGCTCACTGCTAAATTGAAAAGCTGTTTACGGGAAGAAGAGGAGAATGACCCTGGCAATATATATGCCGAGGTGGTTCATTTGCCGGAAGCCAGGACGGGCAATGTTTTACTGCGTCCGCAATTGCGCGATTATGAAATTGTATACCTGGGGAATGGCAGCGTTGCGCCGGATCACCAAATCCCGTTAACAGATTTGATGGTAAGTATTCAAAATAACAACATTGTTCTTCGCTCAAAAAAATTAAATAAAAGAATTATTCCGCGTCTTAGCACCGCTCACAATTTTAGCACGGGCAGCTTACCTGTTTACAAGTTTTTGTGCGACCTCCAATTTCAACAATTACATAGTGGTATAGCTTGGCGCTGGAACATAATAAATGACGCTCCTTTTTTACCAGGTGTTCGCTATGGAAAAATTATTCTTAGTAAGCGCACCTGGGTATTACATAAAAAAGATTATGCTGAACTCAACCAAAAAAAAGAAAGCGATGGGGCGAATTATACTGAACTATTTGAAAGAGCGAGGAAGCAACTGCAATTGCCTAAATATGTTGTAATAGTAGAAGGAGATAATGAATTGCTGATAAACCTGGAAAATGAATCCTGCCTGTATATTCTTGCAAATACATTAATAAAAAATGACCGTGTTGTATTGGAAGAGTTTTTAAAGACGGGCGATAAGTGTTTCGTAGAAGGAGAACAGGGCCGGTATACAAATGAAATAATTATTCCATTAAAAAAAGTGGATACTATAAAACAGCAGCTCAACAGTATTGATGCACCAGGCAGGCAACCGACTATAAAAGATGAATGTTTCAATCAAAATCATATTGTTCCGGAAAGAAGTTTTATTACCGGCAGCGAATGGTTATATGTAAAAATTTATTGCGGTACCAATAGTGCAGAGCGGTTGCTAAAAGAAGTTATTAAACCTTTAACAGAGTGCTTAATACTGGAAAACAATATTGACAAATGGTTTTTTATACGTTATGCGGATCCTGGAAGCCATATTCGGCTGAGGTTTCATCATGCAAAAGATAAGGGATTTTGGAAGCTGGTGTTGGAGCGAATTCATGCAGCGATGCGGGACGATGCATACAACACACTCGCTTATAAGATCCAGACAGATACTTACGAACGGGAAATAGAACGCTACGGAATTAATACAATCGAGCTCACAGAAGATATTTTTTATTATGACAGTGAAGCCGTAATAAATTGTATTGATTTATTAGAAGGGGAGGAAGGAGAAAAGTATCGCTGGTTACTGGCCGCACGTGGCATTGATATGCTCCTGGAAGATTTCAGTTACCATTTAACCGCTAAAGCAGCATTACTAAAAAAATTACAGCAAGGGTTCTTTTCAGAATTTGGTGGCGATAAAACTTTAAATAATCAATTGAATGATAAATACCGTGGGCACATGCAATCGGTTAATAGATTTCTTGATCCCGGGAAAGATATTGAAAATGAAATAGAAGAAGCGGTAGGCATATTTAGTATCCGGTCATTGAAGCTAAAAAAAGCGGTAGAAAAGATCAGGATAATACAGGCGCGGGAAACTGCTACACCAGGTTTTGATGAATTGCTGCGAAGCTATATTCATATTTTTTTGAACCGGATGTTTTTATCAAATCAGCGAAAACATGAGCTGGTAATTTATCACTTTTTAAATAAATATTACGAATCGCAAATTGCAATCACAAGAAAACAATTACAAAAGGTATAAGCCCATGTCGTTCCCTACCTATATACAATTAGACCAGATGGATTGCGGCCCCACATGCTTGCGCATGATCGCTAAGCATTATGGAAAAAATTATTCCCTGGAAAGGTTAAGAAATATAAGCAGTATAACAAGGGAAGGTGTATCCCTGCTGGGAATTAGTGAGGCCGCTGAGAAAATAGGATTTAAAACAATGGCTGCGTCTGTTAATTTCGAGCAATTGGATAAAGAAGTTTCTTTGCCATGTATCGTACACTGGAACCAGAATCATTTTGTAGTAGTGCCTCCGCAAAATTATGCTATCCGGAATCCCGAAGCTAAATTGTTAATTGCCGACCCGGCACATGGATTGGTAAAAGTAGAAAGAGAAACATTCTTAAAAAACTGGATCAGTAAAACCAATAAGCAGGGCATCGTGTTAATGTTTGAACCCACCCCTTTGCTATACCAGGAAGAGGATGATACCAGTACCAGCCATGGCCTCGGTTTTCTTTTTAAATATTTAAAACCTTACAAAAAATTTATCTTCCAGCTTTTAATGGGCATGTTATTGAGTAGTTTATTATCACTGGTTTTTCCCTTCCTTACCCAAAGCATGGTTGATTATGGTGTTAATCATAAAAATATTGGATTTATAAAATTAGTATTGATATCACAGGTGGTTTTATTTATAGGCACCACCGCCATCGAGATGATCCGAAGCTGGATAATTCTTCACATGAACAGCCGTGTCAATATTTCGATCATTTCTGATTTTCTAATAAAAATGATGAAACTGCCGATCCGTTTTTTTGATACTAAGATGATCGGCGATATTACCCAGCGCATCAATGATCATGGCAGGATCGAAAGTTTCCTTACCACAAATACATTGAATACTTTATTTTCTTTTGTCAGTTTACTGGTGTTTTCCGTGGTGCTGGGAATTTATAGTTTTGATATCCTGTTCATTTTTTTAGCAGGAAGCGCCTTCTCTGTTTTATGGATCATTTTATTTTTAAAGAGACGAAAAGAGCTCGACTATAAACGCTTTCAGCAGTTGAGCAGCAATCAGAATAGTTTATACGAACTGATCACAGGGATGCAGGAGATCAAGCTCAATAATTGTGAAACCGCCAAGCGTTGGGAATGGGAAAGGATACAGGCGAAATTATTTAAACTAAATATCAGTGGCCTTGCATTGGGACAATTTCAACAAACGGGCAACCTGTTTTTCACCCAGCTTAAAAATATCCTTATTTCATATTTAGCTGCCCGTGAAGTGGTAAGTGGTAATATCACATTGGGTATGATGTTAAGTGTAAGCTATATAATTGGCCAGATGAATAGCCCGATAGAACAATTACTGGATTTCTTTCGCTCGGCACAGGACGCAAAGATCAGCCTCGAGCGGCTCGGTGAAATTCATAACCAGGAAAATGAAGAGAAGGCGCTCCCTGCCGATGAGCCACTGTTAGTAGAGATGAATGGGCGGTCATTTAAAAGTGAGGATATATTATTGGAAAATGTTTCATTTCAGTATGCAGGGCCGGACAGTCCCCGAATATTAAATGATATTAATATCAGGATACCCCGGGGAAAAGTAACTGCTATTGTAGGTACTAGTGGTAGTGGCAAAACCACTTTGCTCAAATTACTGCTACGCTTTTACGAACCGTCAGCCGGGAAAATATTTGTTGGCAATAAAGAATTGTCAGCCCTTTCTCCTAAGTGGTGGCGCAGTCAATGTGGAGTGGTGATGCAGGAGGGATTTATTTTTTCAGATACCATTGCCCGCAATATTGCCGTAAGTGACGAAAGGATCGATGAAAAAAAATTATTGCATGCAGTGAGGGTCAGCAATATTGAGGGCTTTATAAAAGATCTGCCATTGGGATATACAACAAGGATCGGCAATTCCGGCAATGGCATCAGCACAGGTCAGAAACAAAGAATGCTGATAGGAAGAGCCGTGTATAAAAATCCCGGGTACCTGTTTTTTGATGAAGCTACCAGCGCCCTGGATGCAAATAACGAAAAGATCATCATGGAAAATCTTGACCGGTTTTTTGAAGGCAAGACCGTGGTGGTAATTGCACACCGTTTAAGTACAGTAAAAAATGCCGGCCAGATAATAGTATTGGAGCATGGAAAAGTTGTAGAGCAGGGAGATCATCAAACCCTGACAAAGAGTAAGGGTAAATATTATGAGTTGGTAAAAAATCAATTGGAACTGGGCGATTAAATTAATATTATGCCAAAGAATAATTATCATATTGCAGATATAACAGGAGGATATAAAAATGGCGGTAACAACCAGTTTCCTGCCTTGCCGGCATTGTACGAAGTAAACAGCGAAGAAGTACAGGATATTATGAGCAAGATGCCCCACTGGATCATCCGGCAGGGAACTGCCGTTTTATTTGTGGTAATAATTTTATTGTTTGCAGGGTCTTATTTTATTCATTATCCTGACGTAACGGTTGCAGGATTAAATATCAGTTCATCTAATCCGCCGGTTAAAATTGTGGCGCAATCCAGTGGAAGAATTCATCGGATCTTTGTGCGCAATAACCAATTGATCAAAAAAGATGAAAAAATTTGTTTATTGGAAAATGCCGCGAATTATGCGGATATCATCTTATTAAAAAATATTTTGGATCGTTTAGATACCGCATTAATTCTTACACAAACCATAAAAACTATTTCGTTTAACCAATACTTACAGTTAGGGGAACTACAGCCCGCTTATGCCGATCTGTACCAGTCCGTTAATCAATACTTATTTTTTGTTGAAAAAAATTTTATTACGCAAAAGGTAGGCCAGTTGCAATCACAGGTAATTTACCAGTCTGAATTAAATAAAGAGCTGCAAACCAGGGATATTCTTTTAAAGCAACAATTGATGCTTGAAAATAAAAAATTCCAGGCAGATTCATTTCTTGTAAAGGAAAAAATAATTGCCCCGCTTGAATTTGATAACAGCAGGAAAGAATTGATCAATAAACAAATGAATGCGGATGCAACAAAATCAGGTATCCTGCAAAACAAATTGCAGCAAACCGAATATTTAAAAACCATTACAGAACTGAAGCAACAGAAATTACAACAGCAGTACGATTTGCAGCAAAAAATAAAGGAAGATGTTAAACGGCTGCACGGTCAACTGGAGGTATGGGAGCAGAAATATCTTATGAAAAGCCCGGTAGATGGTAAGACTGTTTTTTTTAATGTATGGAAAGAAAACCAATATATCACCAACGGCGAACCGGTATTAATGATCGTTCCGCCGATTGAAAATTATGTTGCCATGGCGTCGTTGCCGGTTGATGGTGCAGGTAAGGTAAAGACCGGCCAGGAAGTATTGATCAGGTTGTCTTCTTACCCGTTTGAAGAATTTGGCATGATACGGGGAAGGGTTGCAAACATTTCTGCAGTTGCATTGGACACCGCCTTTTCCATGGAAATATTATTACCCAATGGATTAACCACCACCACAAATAAAAAAATTCCATCCCGGGCACAGCTTTCAGGAATCGCTGAAGTGTTAACGGATGATAAAAATATACTCCAGCGCCTGTTTGAAAAAATATGGACAGGCAACAAAAGATAAATTCGCTGGAATATTTCCTCCTCTATTCCTTTATTTTTTAGGGTAGTGGCAAATCTTCTCAAGTTCTAAAGCACCGGGCAGAAATTTCAGTCCACCATCTTCAGTGCGTACCAGGCTAAATTTCAAACCAGGTACTTCTTCGCGGGGTACTTGTTGCCAGTTCATATTGTAATTAATTTTCCTCCCGTAAATAGAAACATTCACGATACTTTGTCGCGTTACTTCAAGTGTATTGGGTTACAAAATACCGGCTGTTTCTTAAGTTGTTTAAATCTTTTTCCTGCGATGAATAACTGCCGGTTACTTTGTATAAAATGGATTTCATTCGTGCTCATTAGTGCAACTAGAGGCAATCAAAAAATGGCCCTGGTTTGTTATGAATTGATTGGGAAATACTTTACTTTGGAAGAAAGTTACCGTGATTTTAAAAAAACAAAAATAGTTTAAAATCCACAACCGGTATTTTCTCAAAACATAATTCTCAAAATTGTAAAAATTAAGAATATGAAAAAAATATTTACACTATACATGGTCTGTTTCTGCTGTATTGCTGCAAAGTCCCAGAATGTAGGGATTGGTACCAACACGCCAACTGGCCCCCTGTCATTTAAAAATATCCTGGGCAATAAGATAGTGTTTTGGGGTGATGGCGCTACGGATCATTATGGACTGGGTATCCAGAACGGGTTACTGCAGTTATATACCGATATAACAAACTCCGATATTGTTTTCGGATCGGGTCGTTCTGATTTGTTCAACGAAAGGATGCGGATAGTTAATGGTGGAGGGGATGGACTCTTGCTGAATGGAAGAATTACTTTAAAGAACGGAACCAGTCCGCCCGACCAGGATTATGGCAGTGGTATTTGGATGTACAAAGCTGATAACAGTGGATTACTGGGTTTTATGGGTGTACAAAACAACCAGAACCTTGGATTTTACGGCGGGCCTGCCGGGTGGGGGTTTACCTACGATGCAATTAATAGCCGCGTAGGGATCGGCAATAATAACCCAAATGCGCCACTGGCATTCCCGGCTTCTTTGGGTAAAAAGATTACTTTATATCCCGGTAAT
>JBDTVX010000151.1:0-12577 GCA_040007015.1 Ferruginibacter sp.
GCACCTCCCAACCAAATAATGTAATCGAAGGAGCCACAATGCGCCGGACTTACCTCTAAATACGGATGCAAACCCACTAAATAGCCAGGGCCTTTAAATCACTTTTATAGACATCTGCTGACAGGGAGAACTTCATACTCAGTCTTCTCTCCTGTTCCTGTTTTTCCTAAATTAATTGGCATTGAATTGCACCGACGATATCCCTGCCACCATTTTCTCCTTTCCTTTATACATAAAATAGATCGTATGAAATTTACCATCGGTTATCTTTTCAAGAGGTACCCGCGTCACTCCGGCCTGCTGTCCCTTTTGAGCAACAGGCATGGATCCTCGTCCCAACACTTTACCGTCGGGTGCATCTAATCTTGCTTCAAATGTTAAACCATTTTTGGGAGCTGCCTGCCATCCTGCAGTAAGGTTAACAGATTTAACCGAAGTGAGATCAATGCTGTCCACAGCAAACCATCCTTCCGAAGATGGTAACAGCAAAAGATTATTGCCCCCATATACAAGATGACTAAAGCCTTTCACTTTTTCATTCCCTGTAAAAGTTACCTTATTGCTCTTCAATGAAGCGGCGCCGCTACCGGTTAAAGACTTAATATTATTTCCACCTTTATCAGTATAACTTGCTGCTAAAACCATTACAGTGCCTGGCTTTTGACTGGCAGCAGGAGGAAGGTAGGTTCCTGACTGGGGCAGTGATTTCTTTAATACCTCTTTCTTTCCAAGCGATAAAATCCATGATACCATTTGCTGCACATCACTGGTAGAAAGTGTGGGATGAGCAGCCATGGCAACGTCACCCCAAACACCGGAACCGCCTTTGATTACTTTTTGTGTAAGCCGGTTCAATGCATCTTTATCATTCACATATTTCTGCGAAACCTGCATATACGCCGGGCCGATAGATTTTTCAGTTTCTTTATGACAGCTTTTACAATCCAGTGTAAGGATCAGGTTTTTGCCTTCAATATTTGCCTTTCCCTGCTGGTGGCCCATAGAAGCACCTGCCTTATCTGAGCCTTCAACATAGTCTACCGATACAAAAAGATTTGCGGGATCGATCTTTGCTGTATCACTCTTATCATCAACAGTTACCGCATATTTAACAGGGGTTCCGGGTAAATAAAAAGATTTATTTTCACTTGTTAAACTTATATTGACTACCGGAATTTCATTACCTGCATAAACATTTACCGTATTACTTTTTGAGGATGCCCCATGATCATCTTTTGCTTCCACGGAAATATTATAATCCCCCGCGGTTTCATAAGTATAATCCACTTCAGGTATTGCTGTTTCTTTAGTGGTGTTATTTCCCATATCCCATAAATAAGTGATCTTATCCTTCTCAGGGTCTTTGGCATTTACAGTCACTTTAACAGCAAGAGGCAATAAACCGGATTTTTTATCAATCTTTAAATCAGTAACAACCGGTGGCCTGTTGCCGGCATTAAAATCTATGCGTGCTAATCCTGCGTCAGGATTTTTAGTAAACCAGCCATTGCCGTACTCCAATAGATATAATCGTCCGTCTGGTCCCACTTCCATATCAATTAACGAGTTTACTTTTACTCCAGTGGCAAAGGGCTCCATTTTATCAAAATCACCATTTGGCAGCAGAGTTACTGCTTTCATCCAGCCACGTATCCATTCATAAATAATCAATTTGCCATTGTAATAATCAGGGAGGCGGGTCTCTTTAGGGTACATGTCCGTATAATATACCGGGCCTGCCATCGCGTTTCTTCCACCGGTACCCACTTGTGGAAAATCAGAAGACGCTGCATAAGGATACCATATAAATGCAGGTTGTGCAGGAGGTAGCTCGCGCAAGCCCGTATTGTTCCTGGAATCATTGATCGGTTTAAGCGGATCAAAAGCAGTACCGCTTTTTCCTGTTGCATAATCATATTGACGATAAGGATAATTATTTCCCACAAACAACGGCCACCCAAAATAACCTGCCTTACGCGCCTGGTTTACTTCATCATAGCCACGTGGGCCACGTGTATCAAGACTATCGTTATTAGCGTCGGGACCAACTTCTCCCCAATATAAATTACTGTTTTTCTGATCAACTGAGATCCGGTAAGGATTTCTGTTTCCCATCACATAAATTTCAGGCCTTGTTTTATCGGTGCCTTTTGGAAACAGGTTACCATCGGGTATTTCATAGCTTCCATCATCCTTTACCCTTATCCGCATGATCTTTCCACGCAGGTCATTTGTATTACCTGCAGATCTTCTTGCATCGTATTGCTGATGACCTGGCAGGTCATTTAATGGGGCAAAGCCACTGTTCACATAATTGGCGCCTTTTTCATCAAAAGGTGTTGAGTTATCGCCTGCAGAAAAATACAGTAATTTGTCGGGCCCGAATGCAATGGAACCACCGGTATGACAGCAAATTTCGCGCTGGGACTTTACTTCCAGTATTACTTTTTCCGTTGCATGGTCAAGTGTGTCATTCTTAAAAGTGAATCTTGATAAACGATTGACAGAGGTATCTGCCGGGCTATAATAAATGTAGACCCAATTGTTCTTTGCAAAATCCGGGTCTTTGGCGAGGCCAAGCATACCTTCTTCTGCATTAACCCCTGGTGTTGAAACTGTTTTAAAGTAAACATTAAAAAAACCAACCTGTTTCACCTTCTTCGTTTCATTTTTATAAAGCATAATTTCCCCACGCCTTTGGATAATAAGGATGTCAAAGTTGGGAAGAATCGTCATTTCTGTAGGCTCATAAAACTCACCCTGTGAAAGTTGTGTTTTTGTAAAACGGCTATCGTCCGGTGGAATTTGGGTTTTAGCTTTCCCATAATCCAGCTCTTTGTTATCACCCATCGCATACTGAATGCCACCCAAAATATGCTTCAGGTAAGGCGCTTCTGAAAAAGATGCAGCGGTATGGCCCAATTCTGTATAAAATGCCCTTCCCCCATCATAGTCATGATACCATGCCATCGGATGGTTATCGCCATTTTGACCCCCGCGATAAGTTTTTTCATCGATGGTCATTAAAACATGTACATCTTTACTCATCTTTTTAAAACTGTAGTATTCATCTGTTCTTTTCCATTGCTTTGGAAGATCTTTAGTAGCAATATTGGTTTGGTCAACCACATTCAACACCCCTTCCTGGATATTGGGAAAGGTATCGTGAATGCCGGGATGGCTCAAAAAATAGGCACCCGCCAACCTGCCGTACCAGCCCCAGTCGTATTCACAATCCGTTGCTGCATGAATGCCCATATAACCGCCTCCGGCCTGAATGTATCTTTCAAATGCCGCTTCCTGGTAATTATTCAATACATCTCCTGTTGTGCTTAAAAAAACTATCGCAGCATATTTCTTCAGACTGTCTTCTACAAACATGGATGCATCTGAGGTAGTATCCACGTCGAAATTATTCTGGTCGCCCAGTTTTTGTATGGCCACATTCCCCTGCGCAATGGATTCGTGATGATATCCGGCCGTTTTACTAAAAACCAATATTCTTGGTTTGCCTTCCCGCTTATTGGAACAAGAAAAGGTAAGGATTACGATGGACAAAAAAAACAGGCCTTTCATAATGGCAAAATGACGATTCATGTTGGTGGGTTTAAAAAATAATTAATGTATAAACGTGTTAAATTGTTTCTTTTATCTGCAAAGTACCTCGTCTCTCTCAACAGGTAATTTTTTTTCTCCAAATAAAACTATGGTCTTTTTTGTTTCCAGTCGCTGGTTAAATGCATAATGCATACCCGGTTTTAAATAAACGGTACATTGTGCAAATGTTGTATCAGTTAGGATTTGTTTTCCCGGGGAAGTAGGTTCATTTTTATAAGCGATTCCAGCGAGGATCTTTAGTGTATTGGCGTGTTGTGAAAGCATATCTTTTTTGGTCTGTCTGCAAACAATTTTCTTATGATATCCTGGTATTTTTTTTAATACTTTTTTAATTGTATCATATAGCAATCATAAAGATAAGGATACTCTTTCATACCTGTTCAGCTTTCCATTTATGTTGCATGGATAAGCAAATAAAAGCTATCGAAATACCTTTTTGTATAAACCGCAACTAATAAAGCAGCCAACCAGGCACCAGTGACTCATTGCAAGGCCCACTTTTGATTTGGCTATAGCGAAAGGTAATAACAGCCTTATTATCGGGAGGTTAATGGTTGGTTAACCCATGGCCTCCGCTAAGCAGGATCATACGCGGGGCCTGATTATTAAATATTGCGGGACTTTGTTTCCCAATCTTACACCATTTATCAACATTGCGGTACCTGGAGGATGTACACAATGCAGGTAACAGTTTCGCCGGTAGCTTATTTAACCTGCCTGGAATATATTTCATTGGTCCCGAAAGATGATCATCACGCAAAAGCATTTATCCGTAAGTGTTAGATTTCTGAAGCCTGCCACCGGTAAATGCATATAGCAATGGCACTTGTGTACTAATGTAAGAACGTACTATCGCCGTGTGATATCTTTCACCTGTTGTTTGATATCATCCATTTCAAAGATCTGCTTCCAGTCGTCTTTGAAAAAAATAGACTTTGCCCTTTGCCGATCTTGCAGGCCGCATTGGAAAAGCTGCCATACAATTCTTTAAACAAAATTGCTATCTGTATCCTAAGGTGACCAAGCACAAAATCACGGGCGGCGGCTTATGGAACGCCAAGCTCCAGGATGGGGTCACAGCCTTCTTTTACCACCTCCATGCAATCCTGGGCAAATGTTTCAACCAGTGCAGGTTCCAGTATTGCCATTTGCTCCATGGTTACCCGGTGCCGATCGTTGATGGGGCCATACATATCCTTTGCCACTTTTTCACCCAGACAGAAATGTTCCTTACTGCCATGCATAGGCGGTACCACGATGGATTGCTTTGCCGAAATACCTCCATAAAAATCCCGGAAAGCAGCTTCCGAACTTTCGCGGTTAAATACGGAAGGATGACAGGAGTGAGTGATCACATAACCCAGGTCATCATAACGTTTTCACATGAAATGGTGCAGCGCATATCGTTGCTCACTGTTTGTTGCATTTGTATAATCCTTCAACCATCCAGTTCATCGAATCTATCCCCCGTTTTGTCGAAATGATTGATACATTTCAAATGACTATATTAACTTTCATTTTCAAAACTAACGATGGAATTTGATAATGACAGGATAAGAAAGCATGCAAATAAAATCGAAATATTTTATTGGGTATTGCTGGGCATGATAAATCCCCTGGTGAACAGCCTGAATTTTTTTACCGGGGAAATAAAAATATGGCCGCTATTATTGCTGGTAAACATATTGATTCTCCCCGCATATCTTTTTTATGCGGTGTTTATTGTGCCCAGGTTTCTTTTTAAGAACCGCTACCGGTTTTTCGCGCTTACCAGCCTTTCATTCTTTATAGTACTGCATCTTCTATTATTTTCCGTTTATTCCCTCATTTTGCAATTCAACCTGACCCCGAATGAACAAGTCTATTTTTCCTATAATTATGGTACCATTGCCAGGGAATGCCTGTGGATGCTGATTAATATGTCGCTGGCCGCAGCTATTGCGTTTATTAAAAAAGGGCTGGATGAAAAGGACCTTATGGTAAGCCTCCAAAAAGACAATATCATTTTTAAATTAAAATATTTGCGCGCGCAATTAAATCCTCATTTTCTTTTTAACACGTTAAATAGTATTTATTCCCTTAGCCTGCAAAAATCAGACAAAGCGCCGGAACTGGTAGTAAAATTAGCGGACCTGATGCGGTATATGATATATGAGTGCAATGAAGATAAAGTTCCCTTAAATAAAGAAATTGAATTTATTCAGAACTATATTGAAATTGAAAAAATAAGGTATAAAGCAGATGTCAGGTTTTCTGTTGAGGGAAAAACAGATGGTGTAATGATCGAGCCTTTTTTATTTATATCTTTTATTGAAAATGGGTTTAAACATGCATTTGATAATTCATTCACTGAGCCATTTATTTATATAACCATAAAAGTAGAGCCCGAACAGATCGTGCTGAATGTGATCAACAATACCAATATCGACCTGGAGACACAGGCAAAAAGAATAAGCGGTACAGGCATCACGAATAGCAAAACCTTGCTGGAATTATTATATCCGGATGCCCATGCGCTCAATATTATTCAAACGGAAAAAGAAGAAGCGAGAAAAAATATTTTGAGGATCAAAAATGCCAAGCAGCGCCTCGAAACCTTTTATCCCGATTCTCATACGCTTGATGTAATTTTAAGTAATAATGCTTTTACGGTATCGTTAATAATTAAACCACGGCTTACTTGATCAAATGTATAATAGTTGAAGATGAGGCGCTTGCCCAGCATGTTATTCAAAGCCATTTAAAGCAGGCAGGCCAATTTGAATTGGTGGCCACCTGCAGCAATGCACTTGAAGCTACAGAAATTTTGGCCAACCATGAAGTGGATCTTATTTTTCTTGATATACAATTGCCCGGAATGACCGGGTTAAATTTTTTACGCTCATTAACAGACCCCCCGCTTATAGTACTCACCACCGCTTATGCTGAATATGCTTTGGAAAGTTATGAATTTAATGTAATTGATTATTTACTGAAACCCATTTCGTTTGAGCGTTTTTCAAAGGCAATCAATAAAATTGTGGATGGCAGGTTGTTCACACAGGTTATAAAAGAAAAAGAGAATTTACCGCCTGATCACATTTTTATAAAAAGCAATAACAAATTTTTCAAGGTCAACTTTTCTGAGATCATTTATATTGAAGGTATGAAAGATTACCTGAAAATTCATACTGCCGAATATAAACTGGTAACGCACCATACCATGGGCGAGATGGAAAAGATATTGCCTGCAAAACAATTTATAAGGGTTCATAAATCTTACATAGTTGCGATAGCGCATATCCGGATTATTTATGGAAATTGTGTTGAAATGCAAAAGGAAACAATACCGATCGGGAATATTTACAAAGACAAAATGATGAATTTTATTAACCGGAAATGACACCTCATCCCCAACCTCCTGGTGAATCGGGACAGGCTCTCCCCAAGAAAGAGGGGAGCGGGTACTTCAAATTGTCAACTCTTTTCTTTTTGATCTGCACCCCTTCATTACATGCCTGCTATCCGTGCCGCGCCGCTGTTGTGTATCCTGACCAACAGGCGGGAACGGTACACTTACAAGTTATCGGATTTTAGTTGGAAACAAACATCATAAAAACAATAACTTAGCACCGGGAAAAAAACGCCGCATAATCAGCAGGTTACATGCTTCTCTCTCTCTGGCCGGGAGGCAACGAAGGGCAGCTACATCAAGACCAGCATTTTAGTCTGAAATTTAATACGCGAATTAAAGAACGGAACCGGCATGATCCGAGCAATTCGTGTTATTATCACTAAAGCAAAACTGTATGAAAAAAATTGCCGTGGCTTTTCTTTTGTTGCTCATTATCTTTTCTATTGGTTGTACTCAATCATCAAAGCCAGGGCCTGGTGAAACATCCCAGGAGAAAAAAAATACTAAAAGCCTTGATTTGTATCTGCCCGATGACCTGGAGGCTACCTTATGGGCAGAATCCCCGATGTTCTACAATCCCACCAATATGGATATTGATAGTAAGGGCAGGGTATGGATCACCGAAGCAGTAAACTACAGGAACTTCAATAATGATTCTACAAAATTTCTTCACCATTCCAAAGGTGACAGGGTAATGATACTGGAAGATACTAACGGGGATGGCATAGCGGATTCTTCAAAAGTATTTGTTGAAGATACCAGTTTGGTGTCGCCCCTGGGTATAGCCGTAATCGGGAATAAAGTGATCGTGTCCTGTTCGCCGAATCTTATTGTTTACACCGATGAAAATGGAGATGATATACCCGATCAGAAAGAAATTTTCCTAACCGGCTTTGGCGGCAAAGATCATGATCATTCACTTCATGCAGTGATAGCAGGCCCCGATGGAAACTGGTACTTCAATACAGGCAATGCAGGCCCACACATCGTTACAGACAAAAAAGGATGGACATTGCGTTCGGGAAGCATCTATAGCGGGGGTTCCCCATACGGTAAAAAAAATGAGGGTAATATGAAGAGCGATGATGGAAAAGTGTGGGTTGGGGGCCTGGCGCTGTCTATAAAACCGAACGGTTCGGGTTTGAAAGTATTGGGCCATAATTTCCGCAACGCCTATGAGTTCACGGTAGATTCTTATGGCAATTTCTGGCAAAATGATAACGATGATGAAGTGGCAGCCTGCCGCACTTCATGGCTGATGGAAGGAGCGAATGCAGGATATTTCAGCACAGACGGAACAAGGACATGGCAGGCCGACCAGCGGCCGGACCAGGATATTTTTACGGCACACTGGCACCAGGAAGACCCGGGGGTAATGCCGGCAGGGGATTGTAGCGGAGCCGGGGCGCCCACAGGGATCGTTGTAAACGAAGGCGATAATTTAGGAAAAGATTACCGTGGTATGCTGTTGAGTGCCGACGCCGGAAGAAATGTGATCTTTGGCTATCGTACAAAAAGCGAAAGATCCGGTTATATCCCTTCTGAAAGAAGCGATTTTATTTCTTCATTGAGCCAGGATACCGCATTGTATGTGTGGAACGACAGCGCATCTAACAGCCATCACGAAAAGTGGTTTCGCCCCAGTGATGTGGCCATTGGAACTGATGGCGCAATTTATGTAGCCGATTGGTACGACCCCGTGGTAGGCGGTCACCAGATGCTGGACAAAAAAGGATACGGAAGGATATACCGCATCACTCCAAAAAATAAAACACTTCATTCTCCCCGTATTGATCTCAGCAACATTGCCGGGCAAATTGAGGCATTAAAAAACCCGGCGATTAATGTCCGCAATCTTGCTTTTAATGAATTGAAAAAACAAGGCGAAACCGTTATTGATCCGGTAAGTGCGCTATTAAAAGATGATAATCCTTATGTACAGGCAAGGGCAATATGGCTATTGCCGCAACTGGGGGCAAAGGGTATTGCGGCAACAGAACAACTACTGAAAAACAGCGATGAAAATATCCGTGCAGTTGCTTTTCGTTCTTTGCGTGTATGCGTAGCCGATATACTGCCTTATGCGGTTCAGTTGCAAAATGATCCCTCCTCTTTTGTACGGAGGGAAATTGCGATTGCCCTGCGCGATCTCCCATTTGAAAAAACAAAACCGGTATTGCTTGAACTGACCAGGCAATATGACGGTGAAGACCGCTGGTACCTGGAAGCGATTGGCGCCGCTCTTGCAGGGCATGAATCAGCAATATATGATGAAATAAAACAGGCAATCGCCGGGATTAAAACATCGGTGCAGTGGGATAAAAAAATGAGCACACTGGCCTGGCGCCTGCATCCTGCAACAGCATTGAATGATCTTTTACTCCGTGCCATTGATTCATCACTGGATGCAAAAGAAAGACGGTCAGCTATTACAGCAATAGGATTTATAAATGATAAAAAAGCTGCTGAAGCAATGCTTGCACTGCGCGAAAATAAATTAACGGGTACAAAAGAACAGGCATCCTACTGGCTTTCCTTCCGCCATGGAAATAACTGGTATGCTTTGTTGGATTGGAGGAAAACTAACTTTAATACGGGATACGAGCGAAGCTTTGCAGTAATGAAAGCAAAACTAAAGGCGGTGCTGGATGAACATATATCCACAGATGCAAGAAAGGGGCGGCTGGCAGAAATGGCGAAGGATTCCATAGGGGGGCAAATGCTGATTGGGCTTGCATCGGAAAATAAATTTCCCAAGGCCCTCACACCATTTATGGAAGAAATAATTTTTAACAATCCTGATATAACGGTACGTGTGCAGGCCGGAAAATATTTTAAACAACCAGGTGGCAGGAAAAATTATTCCATCCCCGAAATTGCTTATTTAAAAGGGGATGAAAAAAGTGGGGCGACGGTGTTTACTACTTACTGTGCCTCCTGTCACAAACGTGGCCAAACCGGTAATAATATCGGGCCGGAGTTAACTACCATTGGTAAAAAATTTGACAAAACTGGTTTATTAGACGCCATCATAAATCCCAGCGCCGCCGTAATGGCAGCGTATGAGCCCTGGCTGATCAACACAAAAGACGGGGAGTCGTTCTTCGGTTTTATAGTGAGCGAAAATAAACAGGCAATTATTATAAAAGATGTAACGGGAAAGATTCATCCGATCCCTTTGGATAAAATAAGTTCAAAGCAAAAACAAAGCAAAAGCCTGATGCCGGAACCGGGACTCAGAGGGTTAACCGGACAGGAGTTGGCTGATGTGGTAAAATTTTTGCAAAGCGGCAAAGAATAGCGGCATGATTCCAAACCTAAAAGTTGAACCATTTAATTTTACACTTACGGTTCCTTTACAAAAATATTTCAATTACGTTGACCATTCTAAAAATATCGGGGGAGGAACAATGCCAGACTATACTATTAAAAAGACGATTGACGAAATTATAAAAGGTGAAGACAAGGAATTGAATTTTGCTATTGAACTAATTGGTAGCACAACAAAAAAGTAAGATTTGAGTTCAGCGGGAAAAGCACCAACGCCTGACTTTAGGTTTGGCAATAGCAGGGCTTTACGTTTTTATCTTCGGATGTAGTTCGCCATCAGCCGGAGTTCCAAATAAAATTAAGACTTATGGGTAAATTATATTCAATTCCGGAACCTCCCATTTTACTATTTTCGATATCCGCTTCAGGTGGTAATCATTGGTAAAAGTTTGCAAGGAAATAAAAATTATTGACAAAAAAAATAAGACAAATGACAGAAATTAGTTTGACGACCGTAGAAACACAAATGTTAATCAGAAAGCCCGTTGCAATGGTTTTGAAGCATTCATTGACCCGGCAATAACCACCAACTTTTGGTTTACCAAATCAAGTGGCAAATTAGCAACTGGAAAGACCATTTTTTGGGAATGGGAAATGTATCATGTTTCAACAAAAGTTTTTGTAAAGGAAATTGTGCCTAACAAGAAAATATCTATTGAGTGGGGCAACCCGGTAACAACTGTTGACTTTGATTTTGATCCCACGGGTGACGATACAATGTATGTTGTTATTAAAAATTATGGGATTGACCTGAAAAAGGATGAATTAATTAAGGCGGTTATGGATAACACGGGCGGTTTCACAACGGTAGTGGACGGACTAAAAGCATACCTGGAACACAATATCAATTTGAATTTGATAACCGATAAATCCCCCAAAGCAATTACCAACCATTAAGCGAATATGTCAGCAAAAAATATAAAAAACCGGCCCGTTATACCGGGATCAGGTATGGATTTTTTGAAGTTATTAAGGAATCATAATAACAGGGACTGGTTCAATATTCATAAAGAGCAATTCTTAAAAGAGCAAAACGCAATAGAAATTTTTGCAGATGCCTTACTGATGGAACTCAATATGCATGATTTGATTGAAACACCATCCGGTAAAAAAGGGCTGCATCGCATTTACAGGGATACCCGTTTCTCAAATGATAAAACTCCATATAAAATCAACTGGAGCGGTAGCTTTAAACGGGCCACCAAATTTCGGCGTGGCGGTTATTATTTTCATATTCAACCCGGTAATAGTTTTATCGCGGGAGGATTCTGGTCTCCCAACACACAGGACCTGAAACGCATACGGGACGACATTGCTTTTGATGCTGCTTCATTAAGAAAAATTTTAGCGGCGAGGTCCTTTGTTTCCACTTTTGGAACATTGCAGGGAGAACAATTAAAAACAACTCCAAAAGGTTTTAATGCCGGTAATGATGCCATCGACCTGTTGCGGTACAAACAATTTTTAGTCATCCGGAAATTTACCGATGAAGAAGTATTAAGCGAATCTTTTTGGAAAGAAGCCAATCAAACCTTCAAAAACATGCGGCCGTTCTTTGATTATATGAGTGAGGTGCTTAGTACTGACATTAACGGGATCAGGGTTTAAATTGTGTACACTTCGCAAGGAATAAAAAAGTGAATTGACGCGAGGGGTGTATGGGACAGTCTGCAGGCCAATGTTTTTTTTAAGGAATAATATGACTCCTTTCTTATCGGGGGGTTTCACCGATGGCTAAACCTGTGGGTGAAATTTAACCATTTAATCCCTTTTGAAGTATAATATTTTCGAAATAATTATCAATAAGGCAATGCGGTTGATCTCATAATCATTAAAAATCCGTTTGCCGGATAGTGACTGGCCCGATAAGACCTGATTTAAAAAGCGGAGCATCTTTTTGATAATGCCTGAATGTGGTAAAAGTAAACCTGCCGCTGGTTCTTGGGCGATTGTTCAATAACCAATCCGGCCACAGATCATTTTTTATTCCGTCGTCGGGTAACTGCTCATCCCCTATCAGCCTGTTGGGCCATAAGTTGGCTACTGCTATTTCTAATCGATTTCCTTTTTGTTTCAGCGCTGCTGTTATGTCTACCTTCCAGGGTGCTGTCCAAACTACTCCCAGGTCTTTTCCATTCAATATTACTCTTGCAATGTTCTTCACTTCACCCAGGCCTAAATAAATTCGATTGCTGCCTGCTTTGGAAGTAAGCTCGGTTGGCCGCTCACCCTTCG
>JBDTVX010000152.1:0-12565 GCA_040007015.1 Ferruginibacter sp.
ACCTGCTGAGCCCACCGTATAAAGTTCCTATCCAGATTGCACCTGAAACATCCTGGGTAATAAATGTGATATGATCAGAAGGGGAATTTTTACCTAATGCAGGCCTGCTTAGTTTTTCAGGATGTTTGGGGTCGTAAGTATAACGCTGAAACCTGCCCGTTTTACGGTCCATAATGTGTAACCCGTCTCCTGCAGTACCCACCCAAAAACTCCCCTCCTTATCTTCAAATATTGCACGTACTTTATTATTGATAAGTGTGTTCGGATTTTTTGGGTCGTTTAGGTATCGTGTAAATTTGTTGGTTTTCATATCCATTTTATTTAGCCCGCCTTCGCCCTTTATAAATGCTTCACCAGGAAGATCGCTTGTAAAAACCCATGCGCTGCCAGTACCAATCCACAATGTACCTTCCCTGTCCTGGTAAATGGTACGTACCTGGTTATTGCTCAAGCTCCCGGGGTCATCATCCTTATGAACAAAGTGCGTAAACCTGCCTGTTTTTTTATCCATCTTATCAAGGCCACCATGTGTTCCTACCCAAAAATTTCCATCCTTATCTTCCAGCAAAGCGATAACTATATCATGACCAATACTGCTGCTGTCATTAGGGTTATGCCGGTAATGCGTAAAAATACCAGTTGACGGATCAAACTTGTCTAAGCCATCCCCGACAAAACCAATCCATATAATACCTTCCTTGTCTGCATACACACATTCCGCACGAAGTCCTGCCAAAGAATTCGGATTTTTTGGATCATGCCTGTAATAGTTCAGGGAATAGCCATTATAGGTTGTCAACCCCGATCTAGTGGTAAACCATATATTTCCTTTTGGGTCCTGTGTAATGTTTGCAACGCTATTGAAACTTTCAGTTGGAAACATATTTTTAAATGCTATCTGCTGTGCAAATAAGCAATCTGTTGCCAGCAACAAAACACAAACAAGTGCAATTACCGGTTTTATTACAGCGCATTTTTTCATATGAAAGATTGATTAATTCGATAGCTAAAAATTTATTTTATTTCGTTTAACAGTAATTAAACAATAAAATACATTCCTTATTCTTCCACGGTTTCCGCTTTTATTTCCTCGCCAGGCAATTGTTTGAACCACGGCATTTATTTTGAATGAATGATTTCACTGATTTTTTATCTTATAGCATTCCATTTTCAAATTCCAATTCTTTAATCTTTGCAATCCCTGAATCTCTTTAATCGGCGATTCAGACAATGGGTAATACAATTGCAAAGCTCGTTCCTTCACCTTCTTTTGTCTCCACTTTTATTTCACCACCATGCGCTTTTATAATATCATAACTTAAGCTTAACCCTAATCCTGTTCCTTCACCTGTTGGTTTTGTTGTGAAGAATGGCTGGAAGATTTTATCAATTATGTTTTGCGGAATGCCGTTACCGTTATCGCTAACTTTTATTTCAATGACCCCCGCCCCTAAAGAGGATCTATTAGCGGCATTGATTGCAGAAGATTTAATTTTTCCTGTAGTTACAGTTACAAGCGGTTTGTATTCGCTATCCTTTCGGGGTTGGGGGCTTTTGCTTACTGCATAAAATGCATTATTAAAAAGATTTAACAACACTATTCCAATATCCTGCGGAATGATATATATTTTTTTAATTTCTTTATCAAAATCGGTTTTTATTGTTGCATTGAAGTCTTTGTCTTTTGCTCTCAACCCATGATAACTCAATCGCAGATATTCATCAGCTAAAGCATTAATGTCTGTTGGTTCTTTCTGTCCTGTACTTGAACGTGAATGTTGCAGCATTCCTTTAACAATCGCATCTGCACGCTTGCCATGGTGATTTATTTTTTCTTCATTATTTATTATGTCATTTGCAATTGCTTTTACTTCATCCATATTGCCTTTACCGGCTTCCTCTTTTAATTCCGTAAGCAATTCTTTATTTACCTCTGAAAAATTATTTACGAAGTTTAACGGATTTTGTATTTCATGTGCAATGCCTGCGGTGAGTTGTCCAAGACTTGCCATTTTTTCTTGCTGGATAAGTTGGGATTGGGTGGCTTTAAGGTCGGAATATGCCTTTTCAATTTTATTTTTTGCCTTTTGTTTTTGCTGATTATTTCGCCAGAGAAAAAAAGCGATCAGTAAAAAGATGAGAAGCACAGCTAATAGCACAGCTACTCTTATCTTGTTATCATCCTTTTGATGTTGGGTTACAAGATCCTGCTGATGTAACTTTTCATTGAATGCAAAATTTTGCGCTTCCCGCGTTTTTTTCCGGCTGAATAAACTATCTTTTAAAGTATTCGCAGCTTTAAGGTATTTTATGGTACTGTCCGGCCTTCCATGTATCTCGTAAAGCCTTGCAAGCTGACTTGACACTTCTAATAAACCTTGAAGATTGGTTTTTACGCCAGGCTGCAGAATGGATTTATTAGCATAGAATATAGCGGAGTCGATTTGCCCGGTTGATTCAAAAACTTTTGAAATGTCATTATAGAGGCCTACAAAGGCTATTGAATTATTACCCTCTTTTGCAGCAATCGATAAACCTCTTTTATAATAATGCAACGCCGAATCACTATGGCCTGTTTTAGTATAGGCCTCACCTATATATTGAAATAGCTGACTCCAGCTGGTATCCAATGCCAAAGCATTTTGTTCATAGTACAATGCAGAATCCAGTTGATTCTTCTTGTCATAAACGTAACCTATTACTCCTAATCCTACACTTAGCTGATTGGAATCAGAATGATATAAATTCATTAATCTCTTTGCATTATAACCAAAAATCAATGCCTGGTCATAATCCTCCAGTTGCCGGTAGCAGGTCATTATTTGAATATTATTCCAGACAAGCAATACGGTATCATGCAAGTCCGCAAGCAGGGGCGAGGCCTTGAGCCCATAATCCAGGGCACTCGTATAGTTCCCCGAAAAAGTAAAACTCAAACATAATGACATCATACACTCGCCTTCGCCCCGTTTACTATTTATCTTTCGAGCCAATTTTAATCCTTGTCTTGCATATATTTCGGCTGTATCAGGATGAAAGAAATTGTAAAATCGTGCTAATGCGGAAAGCAAGTTAACACTGTCTGCATCTTCTTTGGCCGATGCAAGTTTTTGTTTTAAACTATCTGCATAATTATTTTGTGCAGTGGTTGTCATTACTGAAAGTGATAATATCAACGAGAGATAAAATATCTTTTTCATGTTATTTTGTTAATGGTACTTGAATAATAAACTCAGTTCCCTCCCCCTCCTTCGTCTCCACTTTTATTTCACCACCATGTGCTTTAATAATATCATAACTTAAGCTTAAACCCAATCCTGTTCCCTGCCCAGTTGGTTTGGTGGTAAAAAATGGCTGAAAGATTTTATCCAATACTTTTTGCGGAATGCCGCTGCCGTTATCAGTAACATTGATCAATATCTTCTGCCCTGTTTTATGTGTGCGAATTGAAACTGTTGGCTGGTACCCGGTGGCTTGCAATTTCCTTCTTTCGTTTACCGCATAAAATGCATTCGTCAATACATTCAAGACAACTCTCCCCATATCCTGCGGGATAATATTTATTTTTTCAATCGTGTTATCAAAATCAGTTTGAATGGTTGCATTGAAAGCATTATCCTTTGCCCTCAGGCCATGATAACAAAGACGGATATATTCATCTGTAAGCGCATTAATATCTGTTGGTTCTTTAGCAGCACTGCTGCTACGGCTATGCTGCAACATGCCTTTTACAATTGCATCGGCTCTTTTGCCATGATGATTTATTTTTTCTAAGTTTTGCTTTATATCATTTGCAATCAGTTTGGCTTCATCCAAATGCCCTTTTGCAATTTCATCATTCATTTCATCTATCAATTCACTGCTTACCTCAGAAAAATTATTTACGAAATTCAGCGGGTTTTGAATTTCATGCGCAATGCCTGCGGTCAGTTGACCAAGGCTGGCCATCTTTTCGGATTGTACCAGTTGCTTTTGGGTAGCCTGCAATTCGGTTAACGCGTCTTCGGCTCTGTTCTTTTCCACTTGTAATTTCATTAGGTCCTGTTCGGCCTGCGCTGCATGTGCTTCCGCTAATTTTAAATCGTTGAAGCGGGTAAACGTAAGATTGAATACACCGGCAAAACGTTCCAGCAAAAATGTTGTTTCATCCGGCAGGTCTTCGGGAGATGCAATGCCAATAAACCCTTTCGAGAAATATGCAATGTTTTGCAACCTGCGTTTTTGTGAAAGGCCTCCCTTAAAAGGTACATGCAGTTCTTCACCGAGGTAAAGAAAGTAATCGGAGAGTTCTTTTCCCTGCATATCAATGATGATGGATTTCTTTTGTGTGGCCCATCCGTCATACATTTTTTTCACGGAAACATTTTTAACTGCATTGCCGGAAAACATCGTGCTTACCCTGGAACCATCTTCATCCGTTATCCAGAATTCTATGTCACCGCTTTCATCATTTATTATACCGATATATAAACGGTTTGGTGCAATGCCCAATCTAATCAACTGTTTAAAAAGTACGGATGCTGTTTCAGCGAGTTCATCCGATTTTTGCATGGCCAGTGTTCTGCTTCGCACTCTTTCCAGCGCTGCTTCTACCTGCGCTTCCCTTGCCTGTGCTTCAGCCAATTGCAAATCACCGAAACGGGTATACGCTAATGAAAAAACGTTGGTGGCCCTTTTCAGCAGGTCCCAGCTTTCTGAAGATATATCGCCCGGAGACGCAGCTCCCATATAACCATTGGAAAATTTTATTAAGTGATATGTTCTTTCAGGAATTATATCTCCATAATATCCCTGCAATAGTTTTGACTGTTCCGCACAGTAGTTAATCCATTCTATCCTGTTTGCCCCCTGCATCAGTATGGACGTTTGCTTTTGACCGGAAGAATAAAATTGCAGCATTTCCCTCCCCACCCATGTATCCTTCAACCGCATGTTCATATGATCTGCTATCAATTCCTTATTTCCCCCACGAACATCCTGTATAGCAAACCAGCATTCGGTTAATCCTGAAATTTTATTATGAATATAAATGGAGCTTGTTTCTAATTCTTCTACACCCAGCAAACCCATTTCTGTGCGAAGCAATTGCGCTACATCCACCAGCTCTGACGGTTTCTGCATACCCATTGCACGGCCTCTCACTTTTTCCATCGCCGCTTCAATCTTTGCTTCCCTGGACTGCGCTTCTGCTTTTTGCAGATCGAGGAAACGGGTATATGCACGTTCAAATTCAATAGCAAAGCGACCGAGTATCTTTTTCTCGTGTTCAGTTAAGTCGCTCTCCGTCATTACACCAAAGCAGCCGTATTTCATGAAGGCTTCCACATAATATAGTCCGCCACGGAAATGTTCGGGTTTTAATTTTTCAACGCCATCAATCAATTCTTTCCATACAGCAAAATAATTTTCTACTCCTTCGGGCGGTACAGCGTATGAATAAACAGGTTCATCGCTTTTCCAATCAACAAGACATTGCGCAGTGGCAGGTTCATTTCTGTCAAGCGGATAATTAGTGGATTTACTTTTAAAAACCGTTGAGCCGTTTTTACCTGCCTGTGTGTCTGGCGAGAAGGTAGATCCCACTGACCCGTTTTCGGCCCAGGCGGCCCAGAATATATGCCGGTTTTTATCTTCATCCGGCAGCCATAAAAAAGAAAATGCTGAATGGATACCTAATAATTGAACCTGTTCGTGAAAAACCCGTAAGGTATCATCCAACTCTTTTGAATGTTGCATGATCATGCTCTGGGTACGGGTACGTTCCAATGCTGCGTCAATTTTTGCTTCCCTTGCCTGCGCTTCGGCTTTTTGCAGATCGAGGAATCGGGTATAGGTTTGCTCAAATACCCATGCAAACCGTTTGCTTAAATCATTCATTTCCTCATTGGGCTCTTTGGTAATAAGAAGAAGATAGCCCTGCTTGAAAAAACCAACATAATAACATTGGGTTGAAGGAAGTGACAGCCCGGAATCTTCTAAAATCTCAATAGCTTTTTTAACGGAAGGTACAGACCGCAAATACGCATAATGGTTTTCCAATGCTTCTCCTTCCCATATATAATGGTGCGCCAAATCTCCCCGCGATGATGCCTCATATATTTTATGATGCGTGGGTTCTTTTTGATAAGGGATCATCATGGGCGGTAATAAGCCACCTGAATCAGCGCCCATCCAGGCTTCCACACAATTATCTTTCGCCCAGATGCAAAAGCCACATGACCATGTATCAAAGCCCAGGTCTTTTATTTGCTGAAAAAGAACTGCCGATGTATCCGCAAGTTCAGAAGATTGATGCATGGCCATCGTTCTTGCTCGAACCCTTTCCAATGCCAGTTCTATTTGGGCCTCTCTCGCCTGTGCTTCAGCATGGGTGATGTCAACATATCTTCTGTAAGCGAGGTCAAAAACATTTCTGAACCTTTTGAGTATGTTTATCTGGTCATTACTTATCTTTTTAAAAGTGGAGATACCAACATTGCCCTGGCTGATAGAATAAAAATAATAATATATTGCGTTCGCGTCCCTTATCCTGGTATCATCGTATTCGCCATTGTGTTTTCTAAATGCTTTCCATTCTTCTAACTCGCTGCCTTCAACAATAAATTCTGTAAACGCGTCGGTGGCGCTTTTCATTTGTTTTATTGACCGGTCGATTATTGGGTTTTTATTGTAAGGTATTTTGCAAATAGTACCACCGGAAAAATCGGAGTAATCATGATCTGTAAAATAAATTTTCTCATCGTTAAAAATGCCGATCAATGCATTTCTTATTTCACCAAAACCCAGTTGTTTCAATTCATTGAACTGTATTTTGCATATCTCAAGTAAATCCTCCGCCTTCATCATGCTCATCGCAACTGCGCGGACCCTTTCCAGAGATGCTTCAATTTCCAGTTCACGGTTTTTATATTCCAGCTCAACAGTGCGGCGCCTGATCGCATCACGGAGTTGTTTGTTCTCTGCTGCAATTTCTTCCGCAGCAATCTGTTCGCCTTCCTCTGCTTTTGAATCGGGTAAAGAGCCATGCTGGTGAATGATCTTCCACCCCGTTTCTTTTTTAGCAAATAAGGTTGATAAACGGGCATGACCGTAAAAATGCCATTCCGCTCCTGCTAAAAAATAAAAATCGCATTGCTCCTGCACCATTACATTGTCATCATAAGGAAGCAATACTATTTTCCGGTTCCTGAATTCGGCTTTACCGCTTACCTGTTCGGCCGTTGCCGTATAAAATTCAACCGCTGATTTTTTATCATTGAAGACATCAAAGGCTGTTGAACCAATGATATGGCAATGATCATCCAGCATGGAAGCAAAGGTTTCCATGTCGCCTTGCAGGTAGCTGTTCCAGTAAGCATGATAGGCTTTGAGAATTGCTGCTTCTGATTCTTTGGTAATTTTCATTAATTGATCTTATTAGCTGGTATGATTATATGCCGCTTATGCACTACGAACTATGATATGGCCAGGTATTACTTTTAATTATTGCTTTATGCCGACCTGTTATTTTTTCTTTTACCCGATGTTGTTTTGTAAAATAAAAATAATGATTAATTTTTGTCCGGTGTGGTTTATAAAAATTGAAGCTAATGTTTGAGGGTTTATTTTCAGTTTCTTTCGCAGGATTGGCCGTAAGGCCCTATTCGGATGGAATGATGAACGTGGGGTCAGTAATCGCATTAGTCATTCTTTTTTTCAATTATCTCATGTCATTCTTTTACCGGAACCTTGGAGATGATAATGATCGGTCTTTTGCCTTGCCGGGGTTAAGAAAATTCATAATTCGCGAATCGCGCATTAAAAGCTCAAAAAATAAATTACTTTGTTGGACGAATATATTAGAACTTGCCGGTATTATTTCACCTTTGGATAAGAACTCTAATTATGACAGGCTGTTTCCTGACCAGGATTATGGCCCGATAGCATTCAGTTCCGGTAAAGGTTCGGGCAAACTGATTGCATTGACACATCAGAAAAAAGCATTGGAAAATATTAATTCCTGTTTCATCGACTCTACCAGCCAGATTCAGTTCGAAAACCAGTTGAGCTTTTACAAAAAATACAAAAGGTTTCGGGGGGAAATTAATTCTTTTTGTTATATTTAAATAAACTGGCTGGATATGACGGGTACAATCAAATACGGAGCATTTTTATTCTTCGTACTTATATTTTTTTTATCAACTTCGCAGGCTCAGCTGTCAAGATTAGACAGCTTGAAAAACAATATTACAGTTGCATCTTCCCCAACCAACAGGCTCAAAGCAACGCTGGCATTTTGTGAAGAATGGGAATCTTTCAACGCAGATACGCTATACAAATATGCTTTACTTGCAAAAAAGAATACAGCCGCAGAAAAGAATGATGATGCCCTGGTGTTAAGTGATTATTACATCGCTGCATACCTATTTCAAAAAAACAAACTGGATACAGCCCTCAAAGCAATCGATCGCGTGATAGATCTGTATAAAAAAAATAACGGCTATAGCTACACATTCGCAAAGTTTTGGTTACTCAGGGCAAACGTATTAATGCGGTCATCCAACTATGAAGAGGTGCTTAAGCAAGATCTTAATTTATTAACCCTTGCCGAAGATAATCATGATAGCGTTGCAATGATACGGTTTAATACAAGCATAGGCAATGTAAACCTTCGTTTGAAAAAAATTGAAGAGGCTTTAAAATGGCATTACAAGGCAATAAACTTAATGCAAACAGACGCACTCAAATCCAAATGCAGCTTTGTTTTTGTGAACCTTGCTGTTGCGTATCATCATTTATATACTAAGAATGATACAAAGCAAAATGAAGATTCAATGGAGGTGAATCTTCAAAAAGCAATTAAATATTCCCGCCAGGGGGGTACCCTTACCAACCTTGCAAATGGTTTAAGTTTATATGCTGATATACTGGCTGAAGAAAAAAAATTATTGCCTGCCGAAGCCGCACTTACAGAAGCGGTTGCTATCAGGAAAAAGATAGGAGATGTTTTTTATATAATAGCTGATATGATAGCGCTTTCTTCCATTTACGAAAACAATAACATTGCTAAAGCTATAGAAATTAATTTGCAGGCGCTTGACCTGGCAAAAAAAAATGGGAGCGATTTCTTTTCTATGACAACCGTTTACAGTTCGCTCGGGGAAATTTATTCCATTAAAGGCGACTATAAAAAATACAGTGAGGTATTGCAAGAGGAAATAAAGTTGCAGGATTCGATGTACAAGGTTAATACAGCAGAGGCAGTCACCGAAATAGAAGCCAGGTATGATCTTCAAAAAAAGCAAACTACTATCATACAGCAGCAATATGATCTTGTAAAAAAGAATTACCTCTTTTATGGTTCCCTGTTCCTGCTTTTGCTCGGCACTATCTTTTCTTTCATTCTGTTTAAACAAAATAGAAGAAAGCAGCAGTTAAAATTACAAATGCTTCACGAAGAAGAACAACGGACAACTGTGATCGCAGTTGAAAAGGCGGAAGAATATGAGCGAAACCGCATTGCAGCAGAATTGCATGACAACCTTGGATCACAATTAAGCTATATCAGCAGCAATATAGATTTTCTTATCAACGCGCCTTCATCGCTTGCCGATGCGGATAAAAATGAAAGACTAGGGAAGCTAAATCAAACAGCAAAAAATACTATAACAGACCTTAGAGAAACAATTTGGGCGCTTAAAAAAGAAAGTGTTGAAATAGAAGAATTAGCCGACAGGCTAAAACTGCATGCCCAAAATCAGTTGTCTCATAAATCAGGTATAAAACTGAGTGTGCATGAAAACTCAGCTGTAAAAATTGTATTAACTTCTGCAGAAGCGCTGAACATATTTCGCATTTTCCAGGAGGCGGTTAATAACGCCGTTAAATATTCAAAAGCAAAAGAAATAATTTTATCTGTTGTAACTGAGGCACCTTCAAAGTATAGCATTTCTCTCGCAGATAATGGGAGTGGCTTTGATGCTAACGTATTGCATAAAGGACATTACGGACTGGAAAATATGAAAGAGCGGGCAAAAGTAATACACGCAACCTTAGAAATTACAAGCAGTGAAAACAATGGCACACTGATAACATTATCGAAATATTAATTTAAGAATAGGCCATATGTATTATTGCATAGTACGAATCAAATAAACAATTTTGTATTTATGAAAATTCCAATCGGCATAGTAGATGATAAGTCGCAAAACAGAATATCGCTTTCTGAACAAATTAAATATTCAGATGACATTGAAATAATATTTTGCGCAACTGATGGACAGGATTTCCTTGAACAGATGAAAAAATGTGATCGATCAAGAGTTCCGGCTGTTATATTAATGGACATAGAAATGCCGGTCATGGATGGAATACAGGCTGTTCAGCATGGACATATACTGTATCCTGATCTTAAATTCTTAATGCTTACAGTTTTTGATGATGATGAAAAAATATTTGAAGCCATTAAAGCCGGAGCTAACGGCTATTTATTAAAGGATGAAAGGGTATCCGTTATCATCGATCACATACAGCAATTGGTTGATATTGGCGGAGTACCCATGAGCCCCGGCATTGCCCGTAAAGCCATGGACCTTCTTATGAATGCATCTTTATCAGGAAAAGTTACATCAAGATCACCTAACCCCGCTTATGATCTTTCTGAAAGGGAGACTGAAGTACTTAAACTTTTAGTGAATGGCCTCGATTATAAAGCTACCGCTCAAAAATTATTTTTAAGTTCGCATACCGTGCGAAAACATATTGCTAATATTTATCAAAAACTACAGGTAAATTCCAAAGCACAGGTTATTAAAATAGCCAATAAAAATAATTTGATATAGAGCGTATATTTTATGCGCATCCGCGCTTATAAAATTTAAGCGCCTGATTATCTCCATGAGTTCAGGATTGTTGAGTAAGCGCCCAAATACTGATTTTTATAGCTTTTATTTCGTGGTCCCGGCGAGAATCGAACTCACATCTAAAGTTTAGGAAACTTCTATTCTATCCATTGAACTACGGGACCGGTATAAGATTTTCAATACTTTAAGCATATAATTGAAAATAAACTGGCGCAAGTTAATAAAAAAATGGTTAGCCCTTTCAACTGCAAAAGCAATTATGTGGAAATATCCCTGTTTCATCCTATTCTAAAAGTTTCCCTAAACATCGGCGGAATCTCAAATCGGAAACCGGAATTCCACAATCGGGGCGTATCTTTGGGTTCCTAATTTATTTTGAGTATGAAGTGGTTGAACACCGTTATTAAATACCGTCTCTGGTTGGGGATCATATTACTGGCCCTTGCAATTTTTACCAATATACAAGCTGGGTTTTGGCCTTCTTTTATATTATACCTCCTTGCAGTAGTGTTGATAGCGGGCCATTTTGTGTTTGGCCCCATGCGGCTGATTCAGGAATGTATGGAAACCGGCAATATGGAAGGTGCAAAAAAAGTGCTGGCATCCATCTGGTTCCCGGCTTTACTGATAAAACCGATCCGCTCGGTTTATTATACCGTAAAGGGCAACCTGGATATGGTAGATCAAAATTTTGAAGGCGCTGAAAAGAATTTAAAAAAGAGCCAGGAACTAATGGGTGATGGCACCGGGTTAATGGGCGGACAGATGAAACAGGCAGAGGGCGCCAATAAATTGCAATTGGGTATGCTGGCCATGCAAAAAGGCGATATGCGGCAGGCGGAAACTTATATTCGCGGAGCCATACGCTCGGGCCTACCCGACAAAGAAAATGAAGCAGCGGCATATTTACAACTGTCTTCCATCATGATCAATAAAAGAGAGTTCAGGGCAGGTAAGGAATATTTTAGAAAAGCGAAGGGGCTTAAACCTACTACTCCTCAAATTGCCGACCAGATAAAACAAATGGAAAAATACATTACCCGGATGCCTGGTTAAAAAGCCCCTAAATCTCAAGTGGTTAGCAAATACTATAAGAGCGTTCACTTATTAAATAGTTTTTCTACTATCAAATAGCGGTAATCAAAAATTTCTTTGAGTTGCTTTTTTACAAAGAGTATGTTGGCAATATCTCCTAAAAACCACAGTGGTAGCTTGTAGTGTACAATATCCGTCATTTCCACGCCACCATTCATTTCCTTAAAATGATGCTGGTGGTGCCACAGGTCATAAGGGCCAAAACGCTGTTCATCCACAAAATATTTTTTTTCTTCCACATGGGTTATTTCCGTCATCCAATAAACAGGGATACTTAAAACCGGCCTCACTGTATATTCAATGATCTGCCCGGGATATAACTTTTCTCCCTGGTGCTTGGAAATAATATTAAAACCTAAATTTTTTGGGGTGATTTCCTTTAAATTAACAGGATTACTAAAAAAGTTCCATGCTTCATCCAAAATAACAGGTAATTGTTGAATTGCTGTAATACTGTAAACCTTACTCATTTAAACGATTTGTTCCTATAACAAAAATTGGCCGGCAAAGTTGCTTTACAATTAAAATTTTAGGATTAGGTATAACATTCGCAAACCTAAGCTGAGAATAGGTTAGCCTTCATTTTCTTTTTTTTCTTGATAAAAAAAAGAAACAAAAAAAATCAAGCC
>JBDTVX010000153.1:0-12548 GCA_040007015.1 Ferruginibacter sp.
ATTCAGTAGGCGACATGCCTGTTTTTAATTTAAAAAATGTTACAAAATAGCTGACGGATTCAAAGTTCAGTTCAAAACAAATTTCTTTTACCAGCATAACCGTACCCGTTAGTAACTCTTTCGCTTTTTGTAATTTTATTTCCATCTGGTATTGTCCTGGTGAAAAGCCTGTATACTGTTTGAATATTCTCCGGAACCAGGAATAACTCATATTTAATTCTGCAGCAACGCTTTCCGTCGTTTGATTATTGGTGATATTATCCCTCATAATAACGCGGGCCTTTTCAATTAGCGAAACAACCAGTTTATCCCTGAATGAGTTATTTTTTTCAGCGTAAAAAATATGGCTGAGCAGCATCTGTACAATACCGGCAATCATTTGCTGATAGGCCGCTTTTTGAAAGTTGGCAATTTCCAAACCGTGTTTATAGAGCTCCGCAATTTGTTCATTAAACCCAATATCTAATACAGGGTTTGTTATTGAAAAGAAATTATTCAATAATAAATTATAAATATTACTTCCATCAAATCCTATCCAATATGCATCCCACCCGGTATTTTTAACTGGTTTGTAGGTATGCCATTCTTCCGGGAAAAGCAGGATGACTGTTCCGGAAAATACCTTTGTTGGCTTGCAACTGGACGATTGAAAAACACCTTCTCCCTTGATAATATAAATAATTTGATACTCATGTAAAACCCTCCCTTTGGCTGCGTTAAACCCATGAGATGAAGGGTGCCCTTTAGGAGGGTAATCTGTATTAGGCAAAATTGTTTGGAAACCAATTGTGGTTACAAATATGCCCCATCGTTCATCTTCATCATTTGCAACTAAGTATTTTGATTTTTGATTTTGAGTAAGGCTCATTTTTGTGTCAAAAATTTAAATTAAAAAATCAATAACCGGAATTGTAAAAGTAGAAATTATTTTAGTATTGTATTGAAATTGGTTTTTATTTAAATGGAGGGCTATTTGAAAAATAACTGCTAAAACCAACGGCCTCATGGCTATTTTATACTACCATCTGTATAATGATGTGTCCGTATTTTTTTCTTTTGCCTTAGTGCGTTATGTAATGATTGCTATATAAAAGAGTTTTGAATAAGCGCAAAAAAGGTGATTACATCAACAGTCAACTACTTTAAAATAGTATCATAAATATAAGCAAAATCCAAAACTTATCAGTATGACTTACAAATGCGATTACTGCAACCTGGTTTTGAGTTCTTTCAAAAAGACCGGGCCCTTCCTACCCTTTCAATTGATTTTAGTTTCTGTTTTTTTTCTTCTCATTTAGTCATGTCAGTTGCGTGCACGGGGCAAAATTATGTGTTACCCTGTATGGTAAACCTATAGATGGTGCAACCAGTAACGAAGTTGTTTCTACTAATTATTTAAATAAATGTTTCAAAACAAAACTCCTTGCTATGTTAACAAAAAATTTTGCATATTTAATGCATAGAAAGAAATCACCAATTCTCGTTCTTCTCTTTTTAAGCGCTTCCGTTTTTTCTTTTGCACAACAAAAAATAACTGTAAGTGGCACAGTGGTATCTGACAGCAGCTTACCATTATCCAAAGTATCTATTAAAATAAAAGGTGAACCCGGCGGCGCTACCTCCGAAACAAATGGCGCATTTACAATTAAAGTTAACAAAGGCGCTACTTTATTATTTTCTATGGTTGGGTACGAAGAAAAACGAATCAGGGTTGATAAAGATGATTTGGCAATGGCGATTCGATTAAGTTCAACAAATGCTACTTTAGATTCTGTCGTAGTGATCGGGTATGGTTCTCAAATGAAAAGAAACATAACAGGCGCGGTATCTACCGTTGATGTTTCAAAATTAAAAGATATCCCGGCGAATAACGTAACGCAGTTGCTAGATGGTCAGGCCGCTGGTGTAGTAGCACAGCAGGCAACCGGCTCTCCCGGCAGGGAATTCAATGTAACTATAAGAGGTACGGGCTCTTTGGGAGCTGGAAGTGCGCCGCTATATGTAATTGACGGATTTCCGGTGGGTACGTCTATCGGGCAAAATATAAACCCGGCTGATATTAAAACCATCACGATATTGAAAGATGCTGTTTCAACAGCGATATATGGAGCAAGGGGATCAAACGGGGTTATACTGATCACTACAAAAAATGGGAGGATCGGGGAGGTCAGTTTAACAGCGTCAGTAAATTATGGTATCCAGGGTATACCAGACTCCAGGAAGACAAAGGTATTGGATGGCGTAGGATTTGCCCAGTTTAAAAAGGATATTTTTATGGATAAAATCCGGTATTTCGACCACCGGGAGCCCACCGTTGATGAGGTTCCTTTGGATTTCCGTAATCCTGAACAAACCAAAAATTCTACGAATTGGTTTAATGAGATACTTAACAAAAATGCGGCTTTCCAGGATTATAACATTACGCTTGCCAGTGGCAAAGGCACCATTAAATCGTTGGTTTCGGTAGGCTATCTTGATCAGGCCGGCACCTTACTAAATACCAATTATAAACTTTATTCCGTTCGCGCCAATATCGGTGGGCCGGTAAATAGTTTTATTAATATGGGGCTGAATTTAAATGGTTCTTTTTCCAACCAAAACCAGGCAAATACAGAAGGGCGGGATAATTTGGTAGGCTCAACATACCTGATGGATCCAAGAGACCCGGTGTATAATCCCGATGGATCATACAATAATTATATTGGGGGGCATGACGGGGTTTTTGGGTTTCCCAATCCTGTACAGGTTTTAAAGGAAGCAAATTCAAATTATACGAATACCAATATCATAACGAATGGATTTTTGGAATTCTCTTTTTTGCGAAATTTCAAATTTAAAACAGCGGTAAATGCCGGGCTCTATATTGGTACTTCCAAGCAATTTGTTCCATCTTTTATATCAGGAGAAAATGCACCCGCTCCCAGAGATGCCTCGGAAAGTGATTATTCCGCCAATACAATGAACCTTTCCGCAGATCAATTGCTCACCTACAACAAAGAATTCGGGGATCACCACTTGGATCTGCTGGCCGGTTATACTGCACAGAAGGAAACTACAAAAGATCTCAGCGGTTCCGGAAATCAATACCCCGATGATTTGGTACCCTATCTGAATGCAGCAGTGATACGGTCTTCAAATTCATCAGAATTTGGATGGAGTACGGCGGCTTATTTTGGCCGGGCCAGCTACTCCTACAAGGGCAGGTATTTGTTCTCCGGCACTTTTCGCAGGGAAGGTAGTTCCAGGTTTGGGTTACAAAATAAATGGGGAAATTTCCCCGCGTTATCTGTAGGATGGAGAATATCGGATGAGTCGTTTATGCCTAAAATTGCCTGGTTAAATGACCTAAAGTTCAGGGGGAGCTGGGGAATTACCGGTAATAATAATATTGGAAATTATTCCAGTCTATCATTCCTGAATGGCAGTAATTATATATTGGGCAACAATTTTGTAAGCGGCCAGGTAGTAAGTTCGTTCGCAAATACAGAACTGGGTTGGGAAAAATCCAGCCAGACAGATGTTGGCCTGGATCTATCGGCCTTTGGAAACAAATTAACATTTACTGCAGAATACTATGATAGGATTACAAGCAATATGCTGCTCTCTATTCAACTGCCTGCAATTTCAGGGTTTACAAGCAGCTTGGGCAATGTGGGGAAAGTACAGAACAACGGAATTGAATTATCCGCCGGTTATAAAACGAAAATTAATGCAATTGGCTTTTGGACCAATTTTAATATTTCATTTAACCGCAATAAAGTACTTGCCATCCGGGGTGAGAATGATGTTATTTGGCAGGGTGATTTTTATGGTGATTATAACGTTTCAAAAGTGGGGCGCCCAATTGGAATGATTTACGGTTATAAGGTGCTTGGTATTTTTCAGAACCAGGCAGAAATTGATAAATCGCCTGCTCAGGATGGCGCTATTCCCGGTGTTTACAAATATGCCGATGGGGATGGTAATGGAACAATATCTTATGATACAAAGGATATGGTGGAGATAGGAAATCCCTGGCCAAAGGGTACCTGGGGTTTCACAGTTGGCGCAGATTATAAAAATTTTGATATAAGTGTTTTGTTGACTGGTGCATATGGTTATGATGTAGACGCACAAATAGAGAAGTCTACCGAGAACCTGGATGGGGTTTTTAATGTATCGACCGCCAGTGTAAACCGCTGGAGATCGGAACAAAATCCCGGAGCAGGAAGATTAACAGGCACAAATACATGGAAATATCAACGGGAAAGCAATTCACGATATGTATATAGTGGCACCCATATGTGGGTAAAAAATGTAAGCCTGGGTTATTCCATTCCAAAGTCAACATTGCGTTTTAGCGCTGTAAGGCTTTTTGTAAGTGCGCAGAATTTATTTTTAATTACAAATTATCCCGGAAATAATCCTAACGTTAACAATTTAGGTGGTACAAGACCAGGGTACGACGATGCATCTTATCCTGTTTCCAGAACTTTCAGTATCGGGGCTAATATATCACTTTAAAACTTTAAGAAAATGAAGAATATAATAATAATTACGCTTGGTATAATTTGCTGCCTGGTTGAATGCTCATGTAAAAAGGACTTCCTTAATAAAACGGATCCTACACAAATCGGGACAGACGTCTTCTATAAAAACCAAACTCAACTGGAACAGGCGATCAACGGTGTATATGGACAATTACAGGGAAACATTAACGGCCAGTGGTTGTATAATGAATTACCATCCGATAATACCACCATTGATTTTAATCCGGGTGACCGTGGGCAGGCGCCTTCCATAGAAGCATTTGAATTTTGGACGATTAATTCCGGAACGGGTAATATTGATGGGATGTATATTAATTACTATAACGCACTTTTTAATATAAACAATTCACTCATAAAACTTAAAAACATTGGCACCAATACCATTACTGATTCCATAAAAGCCCAATTTGAAGGGCAACTTAAATTTCTACGGGGGTATTACTATTTTGAATTGGTCCAATATTTTGGAGATGTTGTGCTTATTACAGAGCCATTAGATGCACCTGCTAAAGCATGGGATTATTTACGGGTGCCCCAGGCACAAGTGTATACCCAGGTTGAAACGGATCTTAAAGACGCTGTTTCTTTGCTCCCGGTAAGGTATAATGATGCCAATCTAGGGCGGGTTACCAAAGGGGCTGCTTTAACTTTATTAGGCAAAGTTTATCTTACTCAAAAAAAATATGCTGAAACAGTAAGTACGCTTCAGCAGGTACTTCCTTTGGGTTATTCTTTAGTAGCTAACTACGCAGATGTATTTAATCCGCAAAAAAAGAATGGTCCCGAATCCATTTTTGAAGTTCAGTACCAGGGTGGAAATGATTTGGGGGAATGGAGTAGTTTCATTTATACATTTGCTCCCAGGCTTTCTAAAGGAGCTGTGACAGGGTGGCCGCAAAGTAATCCGGGTGGTTGGAACATTCCTACTAAGGATATTATTGCTGCTTATGAAAATGGTGATTTACGAAAAGATGTGTCCATAGGGTTAGATTTTAAGAGCCCTATTACAGATAGCGTGGTTCCATATATAAAAAAATATGATCATCCCCATACTGTTTTTGGCCGAACTGATGATGATTGGCCCGTGCTAAGGTATTCAGACGTTTTGCTGATGTTAGCTGAAGCAATCAATGCGCAGACTGGCCCAACTTCGGAAGCACTGGGGTACCTGAACCAGGTGCGTATAAGGGCAGGCCTTGCTCCTTTGAGCGGATTGAGCCAGCAATCGTTCAAAGATAAAGTTCTTAATGAAAGAAGGGTAGAACTGGCCTTTGAGAACTGGCGATGGTTTGATCTTAAGCGAACCAAAACAGCTGATGAACTTTCACAATTTCTAAATGCTTATGCTGCCAGGGAAAAGGCGTCGCCAACCGTAGGCAGGCAAGGTATACCCTATTCACAAAACGATTATATTTTTCAAGCCAATGAAGTTTTATATCCAATTCCCAGTAATGAAATCCTGGTGAATAGCAAATTAACTCAAAATACCGGGTACTAAAAAGTTGGTGGACGAAGGCATTTCTTATTTCACCAAAGCAGGATGTCAATGGCAGTTACTTCCCATTGTTTACGCATGCTGGCAGGCAGTTTACAGGTTTTTTAGAAATGGACTTTGGATGGGCATTATTGAGATAGTGGATCAAACGTTATACAAAAAACTGCCTAAACAATAAGACCAAAATGAATCGTGCAGCGTTGGCTTTATTGCCAGGGCAAGCATACGGATGAATTCCTGTTAGTAGTTGCGTGGGAAATAAATTGCTCTATAAATAAATTTTACAATTTAAATACAGAAACCAAAATGAGAATTTCAAAGGATATTGCAGCGGCGGCCATTATGGTGTTAGCACTAAATTTAAATATGCAAGGTCAGGAGTTAAAAATTTATTGGGACAATGTTGTTTCAGTTTCCAAAACCACTCCAACATTACAATTAGTCGAAAATCCGAAGGTAAGGAACAGTTCTCCAATTCATGAACCGGTATTTAAAGCATTAAAGGATCTGCAGGCTAATTATGTACGGTATGTGCCATGGTTTCCTTATCCAAAGATGGCAGTTGCACAATTGAAACGACCAACAAAAACGGAAACGTTTTGGGACTTTACATATCCTGATAGCACAATGGCAGCTTTTATGGAAGCAACAAATGGCCATGATGTAGTTATTAATTTTAGCACAACTCCGGCCTGGATGTGGGAAACAACAAGTGAAGTGGTTTATCCGGAAGGTGCTTATCAAACTTGCTGGAACTATAACCAGGGGACGAAACTTAGAGATACTACAATGAAAGAATTATCAGGTTATTTTGTTAACCTTTTCAGTTGGTACACCAGGGGAGGGTTTACTGATGAATTAGGAAAGTTCCATAAGTCGGGGCATTATTATAAAATACCTTATTGGGAAGTGCTGAACGAGCCGGATCTGGAGCATAATATTTCACCTCAGCTTTACACAAAAATGTATGATGCAATCGTTGCTGGCATTAAGAAGATCTCGCCTGAAACAAAATTTGTAGGGATATCAATGGCTCGCACAAATAACCCGGAATATTTTGAATATTTTCTGAATCCAAAAAATCACAAACCAGGCATTAAATTAGAAGGAATCTCCTATCACCATTATTCCAATCCTTCATTTGACGGACAGCCACTTGAATATTATCAATATACATTCTTCGAACAGGCTGATTGTTTTTTAGAAAGAGTGCGTTATATCGAAAACATCAGAAAGCGGCTTGCTCCGCAAGTTTTTACAATGGTCAACGAGCTGGGAGTTATTTTACGCTCCCCGGAAGTACCTGGCCCCATCGACTCTAATTATTGGAACCTGGCAGGCGCCATGTATGCCCATGTCTTTTTAGAATTGACGAAGATGGGAATTGATGTGGTGGGAGAATCCCAATTGGTTGGTTATCCAACTCAGTTTCCGGATGTAAGTATGGTGAACTGGGAAAACGGAAATCCAAATGCAAGGTACTGGGTTTTGAAACTGTTGAAAGACAATTTTCATCCTGGCGACAAACTCGTAAAAACAAATTTAGGAGTACCAGGTGTTGTAGCTCAGGGATTTGCAGGGGCTGAGCGTAAAAGAATTTTGCTCATCAACAAAAAAAATACAAGGGCAGAGGTAAAAATGCCTGAAGAATTTGCCAACGCAAGGATTAGTTATGTTGACCTGACTACTGGCGAAAACCCACCTGCTAAAGCCAATCTGACAAACGGAATAATTATCCTGGGGCCGTTTGCTGTTGCGGTAGTAGAAATTTGAGGTTAAAGCAGATTGTTCGATTGAAGAAGGATTATCCGTTTGACGCCAGGCCTTGGCAGGATAGGGGGTTACCCGTATCTGGCAAACAGGCTTCAAATTTTTTGTGGGAAACCAATATCCAATATTTCATCTGCATTCATGAAATGATATCTATGTTGTAAATTACGTTCATTGAAATGGAGAAATTAAATTCAGAACTCTTGATCTGTCGCAAACTAAAACCATTGGTTTACTTTATTTCCGGGAATAACCCCAACGGGGTTTAATGTGAATAGCCTCGGGTGAAACCCGGGGAAAATGAATGCCATAATTCGATACAACCCTGAATGGGATTGAATTTTATGGAGGTAATATATTCAACCCCGAAAGGGTTGGCATATATGCAATTTGGAATCTGTTACCATGGGTTTCACCCACGGCTATTCAAATTCAAGCCTTTCAGGCTTTGGAACTGCAACTTTAGTATGCGAAAAAAAACATTTATTTGAGGCGCAGGTCAGGAGTTCTGAAATTATAAGCTATATCATTTTATGAGAAATAAACACAACTTAAAAATCGGGCTTTTTGGTATTGGGCTGGAGGCTTATTGGGAGCAATTTGATGGATTGGAAAAGCGGCTTATCCGTTATGTTCAGGAGGTAGAAAATAAATTAAAAAATTTTGGAGCGAAGATCGTTAATCTTGGCCTGATCGATACGCCCCAAAAAGCATTGGATGCCGGCCATACATTTCGAAAGGAAGATGTGGATATAATTTTTTTATACGTCACTACTTATGCATTGTCTTCTACCGTTTTGCCGGTGGTGAAACGTGCAAAAGTACCGGTCATTATTTTAAACCTTGCGCCCGAAGCTGCCATCAATTATGAGTGGTTTAACAAGCTGAATGACCGTACAAAGATGACGGGTGAATGGCTGGCTTTTTGCTCGGCATGCCCGGTGCCCGAAATCGCCAGTGTTTTCAAACGGTCGAACATTCCATTTTACCAGGTAACCGGAATGCTGCATGGTGATCCCGTTGCCTGGCAGGAAATTGAAGAATGGATAGCAGCAGCAAAAGTAGCCAATATTATGTACCATAATAATCTGGGTATTATGGGTAATTATTATGGCGGTATGCTGGATATTTATTCTAACCTTACTTTGCACTGTTCCGTTTTTGGCGGACATATAGAGGTGATTGAAGTGGATGAATTATCAGGCATACGTCAACAGGTAACCAATGAGGAAATAAAGGATAAAGTAGCCGTGTTCATGAATACTTTTGATGTGCAGGCAGATTGTTTGCAAAATGAATTGGAACGGGCCGCACGTACTTCCGTGGCCCTTGATAAATTAATTAAAAGATATGAGCTTGGCTCTATGGCTTACTATCATAAAGGTACCGGTAACCCTCAAAATGAAGATACCATGAGTTCCGTAATCCTCGGCAATTCATTGCTTACGGCTAATCATATACCGGTGGCAGGAGAGTATGAGGTAAAGAATGCACAAGCCATGAAAATAATGGACAGCTTTGAAGCAGGCGGCTCCTTTACAGAATATTATGCGATTGACTTTAATGAAGATATAGTGTTGATGGGCCACGACGGGCCCGGCCATTTAGCCATAGCCGAAGGCAAGATAAAAGTACGCCCTTTACAGGTGTACCATGGCAAAACAGGAAACGGCCTTTCAGTTGAAATGACCGTAAGATATGGCGCCGTAACATTGCTGTCGGTTGTTGAAACAGTTGATGGTAAAATATTGTTTTTGGTAGCCGAGGCTACTTCTATAGCGGGGCCGGTATTAGAGATTGGGAATACCAATAGCCGGTATAAATTTCCGATAGGCGCCCGCCGGTTTGTGGAACAATGGAATACCCATGGTCCCGCGCATCATTGTGCCATCGGCGTAGGGCATATTGCATCAAAAATTAAAAAACTCGGCGAATTGCTGGATATTGTTACTGTACAGGTTTGCTGAGTAAAGATTTTATCAGGTTAAATAAGAATGTAATTGTAGTTTAAAAATATCATGCCGCTATCTAAAAAAAATACGTTTTATGTAAGTTTGCTTTCCCTGTGCATTGTACTATTTTTATACGGTTGTAATAAACATTTTAGTAAGATAAAGATATCCGAAAACTTTATAAACGACACTTTAAAATCCGGTTTTCTGAATCCGCCCGATTCGGCAAGGCCCGGTGTGTATTGGTATTTTATGGATGGTAACCGCACTGCAAAATCAATGACAGAAGATCTCGAATCCATGAAAAAAGCAGGCATCGGCAATCTTGTTTTTTTAGAGGTCAATGTAGGAATACCAAGAGGTAAAGTAGACTTCTTAAGTGAACAATGGCAGGAATTGTTTAAGCACGCGGTGCGGGAAGGTGAAAGATTGGGAATAGAAATTACGTTAGGTGTAGGCCCTGGCTGGACAGGTAGTGGTGGGCCCTGGGTTCCTGCAGCGCAATCAATGCAGCATTTGGTTTCCAGTACCATAATTGTTTCTGGTAATAATAGCCAGGTAATTAAACTTCCCATTCCATTGCCTAAAAAACCGTATTTCGGTGAAGGCGGTTTTACGCCAGGATTAAAAAACAAGTGGGATGATTTCTATGTAGACGTTGCTGTGTTGGCCTTTCCTACACCATCCATCAATAAAAAAATAGATGACATCGATGAAAAGGCGCTTTACTATCGTGCGCCTTATTCTTCGGTTGTGGGAGTAAAGCAATTTTTGCCATCCTTATCCAATTACACCATTTTACCCAAAGAAGCTATCATCTCCTTAAAAGAAGTGATTGATCTTACTGATAAATTAAAACCTGGTGGTGAGCTCGACTGGAAAGTGCCGCCGGGGCAATGGACGATCATGCGTTTCGGGAGCCGCAATAATGGCGCTGTCACCCGTCCCGCGCCAATGCCGGGTTTAGGCTTTGAATGCGATAAATTTGATACCGTTGCCCTGGATGCTCACCTGGATCAATACATTGGTACGCTGCTAAGAAAGATCGGGAAGCTGAACGCGGATTCTCCGGGCGGCTTAAAGAAGCTCCACATGGACAGCTGGGAAATGGGTTCTCAAAACTGGACCGCACAATTCCGGCAGCAGTTCATCAAAAGAAGGGGATATGACCCATTGCCTTATTACCCTGTGTATGATGGAAATATCGTGGAGAGCCAGGAAATTAGCGAACGTTTTTTATGGGACCTGAGGCAAACCTCACAGGAGCTGGTGCTGGAATATCATGCAAATCATTTAAAAGAGTATGCCCATCGCAATGGTTTGAAATTATCGATCGAACCTTATGACATGAACCCCACCGCTGACCTGGAACTTGGGTCTGTTGCCGATGTGCCCATGTGCGAATTCTGGAGCAAGGGCCTTGGATTTAATTCTTCCTTTAGCTGCACCGAAGCCACTTCCATTGCACACGTGAATGGCATATCCCTGGTGCCAGCAGAAGCTTTTACGGCAGAAGAAAATGAAGGCTGGAAACAATACCCGGGGTCAATGAAGGAACAGGGCGACTGGGCCTTTGCCGCCGGCATCAACAGGTTTGTATATCATACTTTCCAGAGCCAGACACTACCGGATAATTTAAAGCCGGGGATGACCATGGGCCCATACGGAGTGCATTGGGACAGGAGCCAGACCTGGTGGCCAATGGTGGGCGATTACCATAAATATATTTCAAGGTGCCAGTTTATTTTACAGCAGGGAAGACCGGTGGCAGATATTTTATATTTGACACCGGAGGGCTCACCACATGTTTTTCGGCCACCTGCTTCAGCGCTTGTTGGTGAAGAACCGATACGCGACCGGAGGGGTTATAATTTTGATGGATGTTCACCAGGTCAGCTGCTTTTGGCGAGCGTGCAAAATAACCAGGTCGTATTTCCGGGCGGCGCCACTTACAAAATATTGGTGTTGCCAAAGGAAAAAACAATGACACCGGCCCTGTTGGAAAAAATAAAATTATTGATTTATGAAGGCGCAATAGTAGTAGGTTCGCCACCCGAAAAATCTCCGGGTTTGACTGGCTTCCCGGCCTGCGACGAACAAATAAAAACGATGGCGCACACCATTTGGGGCGCATCCGCAATACCGGCCAATTTAACAAAACATCCGTATGGAAAAGGACAAATAATTTGGGGTGGAATTGCAGGTACGAATGCAGAAGGGCTTTACCCGGCGTATGATGTAACTGCAAAATTATTGCACGACATTAATGTTCAGGAAGATTTCGAATCGGCTGGTGCCTTGCGATACACCCATCGTATGGTGGCGGACCGGGATATTTATTTTGTATCCAATAAAACCAATTTCCCTTTAACCAACACCTGTAATTTCAGAACGGCTAAAGGGAGCCCGGAGTTGTGGGATCCTTTAACCGGTGAAATAAGACCATTGCCTGAATTTTCCCTGAACAATGATGTAATCAGCATTCCATTGGAATTTGAATCTTATCAAAGTTTTTTTATAGTCTTTAAAAAAGATTCCGCTCAAATACCAGTGCGGGAAAAAAAGAATTTCCCTTCCGAAAAAAATATTGCCATATTAAATGCTACCTGGACAGTTTCATTTGATCCGGTGTGGGGCGGTCCGGGAAAAGTAATTTTCGATACCCTGGCCGATTGGACCATGCGACCGGAGCAGGGGATCAAATACTATTCGGGCATCGCTACTTACCGGCAAACTTTTAATGCAGGAACAATTAGTAAAACTGGCAGCAATCGTATTTATTTAGGCCTGGGTGAAGTGAAG
>JBDTVX010000154.1:0-12530 GCA_040007015.1 Ferruginibacter sp.
TCATACTCAGTCCCATTCCAGCTATTCTCATCATGATTGCTGGTAAACCATAATTGTAGCCCACTACCACCGCCAGTATTATCGTATTGGTGAAGTACAGCGTCCAATATTTTTATATCGGGGTTGTTTTTATAAAAATCTTCCGTTTTATGCATCCATGTCCAGGTGTAGCAGGCATCAAAAGCCTCGTAATAAGAAGGATTTTCAATTGGGTCGCTTTCCGCAAGCCAAAACAATGCTTTGGTTTTATCCAGTTCTGTCCGGGCCTCCAGCCAAAAGTCCAGTTGCACCCAAAAGGCAAGGTCGCAACGATAGCCATCAATATCGCATTCGGTTACCCAATATTTCATAGCATCAATCATCGCCTTTCTCAGATCGGGATTATTATAATCCAGTTCAATAATATCGTCCATTCCGCTGGCAATTTTAAAATCGCCGGTTGCGGGATCCTTTTTAAAATACCCGGGATGTGTTTTTGTCCACACATGATCCCAGCCGGTATGGTTGGCCACCCAATCGATGATCACCCTGAAACCCATATCATGCGCCTTTTTTACAAATGATTGAAAATCTTCCAACGTACCAAATTCCGCGTTGATGGAAGTGTAATCGCTGCACGCATACGGACTACCCATGCTACCCTTTTTATTTTTTTCCGCTATGGGCGTTACCGGCATAAACCATAATGTGGAGACCCCCATTTCCTTAAGTCTCGGCAATTCCTTTTTAAAGGCATTAAAGGTACCTTCCTGGGTATACTGGCGAAGATTCACTTCATATACATCGGTATTGTTTATCCAGGCTGCTTTTTTAAATGTCATTTTTTGTTTACTATTAATTCGTGGAAGCTGATTGCTATCGGATCGTGTTTTATATTGGGTGTTGTCCCGGTAATCAAATTTAAGATGGATTTACGGAAAACCCTCCGACACTTTATTAAGAATCAACATTGTACCTTTGCGCCTGTTATAACAATATGAAACAATTTAAAGTTCCCATCATTTATCGTAGCCCTTTAATTGCCGCAATAAAAAGTACGCGCAAGTTACAAGATAAAATGAAGAAGGATTTTAGCCCGGCCCTGCTGGATTTTGGCCCGGTTCAAATATATCTCGCCCGCCATTTTGGCTTTTGTTACGGAGTGGAAAATGCCATTGATATCGCGTTCCGTACCATTGATGAAAATCCCGGCAAACGTATATTCCTGCTAAGTGAAATGATCCATAACCCGCAGGTAAATGCCGACCTGCAGCAAAGAGGCGTACGGTTTTTACAGGATACCTACGGAAAACAGATGGTTCCGTTTGAAACAATCAATAAAGAGGATATTGTTATCATCCCTGCCTTTGGCACTACATTGGCCATTGAAGAAAAATTAAATTCGATCGGGTTACAAACTGAAAAATATAATACCACCTGCCCGTTTGTAGAAAAGGTTTGGAACCGGAGTGAACAAATTTCAAAAAAAGAATATAGCGTAATTGTACATGGCAAGCCAACGCATGAAGAAACAAGGGCCACCTTTTCACACGCAGCCGGTAATGCACCTGCCGTAGTAGTAAATGATATGCAGGAGGCCATTGCATTAAGTAAATATATTACCGGGGAAAAACCACCTGCTGATTTTTATACAGAATTTAAAGGAAGGTATTCTGCAGGATTTAATGTGCAAAAAGATCTACAGCGGTTTGGAGTGGTCAATCAAACCACGATGCTGGCAGTTGATACGCAAAATATTGCCGATTTTCTAAAACAGGTAATGATCAGCAAATACAATTTGACAGAAGCATCTGTTGAAGAAAGATTTGCAGATACAAGAGATACGCTTTGCTATGCCACCAATGATAACCAGACAGCAGTGTATGGATTATTGCAAACGGAAGCGGACCTGGCCATTGTTGTAGGAGGATACAATAGCAGTAATACTTCTCACCTGGTTGAGCTGTGTGAAGAAAAGCTCCCTACTTATTTTATCAATAATGAAGAAAAAATAATTTCAGGTACGGAAATAAACCATTTCAATTTTCATAAAAAAGAAGAAATTAATACACGCAACTTTCTACCGGCTAAAGACCCTGTCAGGATCCTTTTGACAAGCGGCGCCAGTTGCCCGGATGCAATAGTGGAAAGTGTAATTACTAAACTGGTTTCTTTTTATAATGTTACAATATCAATGGAAGATATGATTAAGCAGTTTAGTGTATAAGTTTTCGGCTTACTGTTTTTTGTTTACTGTTTTTTTGTGCTGAGGATTTTTAGTATTTGAAGATATTCGGGGCCTTGCCAAAAATGGCTGGTAAAGGCATCGGCCATGCCGTAAAAGACGATATAATATACAGGATAAGAAAATAAAGTATTTTTGTATAAATTATGATTAGCAATGGAAAACGTGTTAGACCAAAAATTACATAGCTACCTGGCTCAACTTAATGATGCCGAAAAAAAGTCTGTTCTGCTCTTGTTAAAAACTTTTTGGCCAGAAGGACAAAAACTTATGAACCCATAAGTATTGAGCAATAATAATAAAGAGATAGATGAAGCTTTATCCGAAGCAGAGGCAGGCAACTATATCACACAAGATGAGATGGAAAAACAAGCAGCTAAGTGGTAATAGAAGTACGATGGCCGCTACAGGCACAAAAGCAGTTAGCAAAAGCATATAAATATATTTTACACGACTCATATCAGGCTGCAGAGAAAGTAAAAAATGATATTTTATCATCTACCCGTAAGATTGCTGCAAATCCGGAAATGTATCCACCTGATAAGTATAGGAAAAATAATGATGGAAGCTTTAGGGCTTATGAATTGCATCACTACAGAGTTGCCTACCGGATCATGAAAAAATAAATTATCATTGTAAGGGTTCGTCATACAAGCATGGAACCAAAACAATATTGAATAAACAATTCCTCCTTATTGAAGTGAATATCGCCGCCTATTTCACCAGCTTCAAAGCAAAAGCCAATTGCCCCTCCATGCTAAGATGGGTGTTATCCAGCACAACCGCATCATCCGCTTTTCGTAAAGGGCTTACCTCCCTGTGAGAATCAATATAGTCGCGCATTTCGAGATTGCTTTTTACCTCTTCAATTGTGATATTCGGATTTTTCGCATATAGTTCTTTAAACCTTCTTTCAATCCTTACTTTGCTATCTGCCACCATAAAGATCTTAATTTCCGCATCCGGAAAAACCGTGGTGCCGATATCCCTGCCATCCATTACGATCCCTTTGTTTTCTCCCATTTTCCGTTGCTGGGCAACCGCGAAAGCCCTTACTTCCCTGATAGCTGCCACATCACTCACTTTTTCAGCAATTACCATATCCCTTATCAAATATTCTATATTTTCATCGTTGAGAAAAATTTCAGATTGTTGTGATTTGTTATTGAAGTGAAAAGCGATGTGTATGCTTTTTAAAGCGTCGATTACTTCACTGGTATCTGTCCAGTCAATATGATTTCTTAAAAAATACAACGTAACAGCACGGTACATTGCCCCGCTATCAATATACACATAACCTAATTCTTTTGCCAATTGTTTTGCCAAAGTACTTTTTCCGCAAGCTGACCAGCCATCAATTGTAATTATTTTCTTTTCCATCCACCAAAAGTCAATTAAAAAATTCATCTCTCAAAAGAAAAACAGCTATAAATCTGGTCTATCATAGCCGAATAGTAATCATTTAAATCATTAACCAGCTTAATCAATAGTGTAGAAAATTTAAATTGCAGGAGATGAATGTCTGAACCGATGATTGAAACGATTTATTTGATTGGCCTCGTTTGAATTTCCCAGGTTGTTTGAAGAGATCGAATTGTAATCATGGCAAATCATTTAGCTTCCGCATCAAAGGGCAGCACCTGTTAACCTCCCCATAACCAGAGGGCCTACAATTGCAACAATCCTATTTTATACAAAGTATTAACCGGTTTATTATCCCAAAACAATTCAAAGTCAATAAGGCCGGCTGCTTCATAACTTTCCTTCACTTCCTTTATCGTATAGGTTTTAATATTATCAACCGACAATTGCTGCAGTATGTGTGTAAGCCATTGGCCCTGCTGCTGATCTACTTTAATTTTAAAAGTTTCTTTCCTGCCTTGAAAAGTGATGGAACTCATTTCCCGGTAAGCCCCTTTTTTTGATTTGGTAAAATTTTCCACAACCGGTTTTTTACCCAGCCAAATGATCTTTGCGGTAGGCTTTACCGGGTTCAATTCCTCATCCAGCAAAGCCTTCGTGATATAGCCGGGCGGCACCAATGTTTTAGGCACTTTAAAATCGAACCATTTTTGCAAGGGATAATCGAGGCAGGCCCCCTGCATAAAATTTAATAAGGATTTTTTTAACCCAAAACCAAAAGTATCATGATCGGCACCGGTGGGGTCTATGTGAACGATATCATTATTGGCAAAGGTACCAGTATCGGCGGTTAGCTTTTTCACCTTGAATTTTCCAGGGTTTAAACCTACGGGGCTATGCGCCGTCATGGTAAACTGATGCCAGAATGCAGACTGCAGTATCCCCGCTTCAAACAGTTGCCGCACCATTTCCAAAGCATCGATTGTTTCCTGTGCTGTTTGGGTAGGAAAACCATACATCAAATAAGCATGCACCATGATGCCTGCATCCGTAAAATTTTTATTAACCCTTGCAACCTGCACCACCGTAATACCTTTTTGAATCAATTCCAGTAAGCGGTCACTGGCTACTTCCAGTCCACCGGAAACACCAATGCAACCCGAAGATCTTAATAACAGGCAAAGATCGCGGGTAAAGCTTTTTTCAAAGCGGATGTTCGTCCACCAGCTTACGATCAATTTTCTTTTGATGATCTCCAATGCCAGCGCGCGCATGAGGGCGGGTGGCGCTGCTTCATCTACAAAATGAAAACCATTTTCACCTGTTTGGGCAATCATCTCTTCCATTCTGTCGCAAAGCAGCGATGCAGTAATTGGCTCGTACAGTTTGATATAATCCAAAGAGATATCGCAAAATGTACATTTGCCCCAATAACAGCCATGCGCCATGGTTAATTTGTTCCAGCGACCATCGCTCCAAAGGCTATGCATCGGGTTCACAATTTCAATGGCGGATATATATTGATCAAGCAAAAGATCGCTATAATCCGGCGTGCCAACCTGCCCCTGTTTATAATCCGCGCAGGCTGTATTATTGATATAGGTTACCTTACCATCCAATAAAGTAAAGCATCGTTTCAATGCTGTGATGGCTATTTTACCTTCGAGATAGCGAACGAGGTTTTCAACAGGCGCCTCTCCGTCATCGAGGGTAATGAAATCGAAAAATTCAAAAACACGCGCATCAGACAGTGATCGTAATTCCGTATTGGCAAAGCCTCCTCCCATCACTATTTTTATTGCAGGGCAGCATTTTTTGATCCATTGGCCGCATCTTAAGGCCGCATATAAATTACCGGGAAATGGAACAGAGACCGCTACCAGTAAAGGACCTGTTTTCTCCATCCGGCTTTGCAAAATACTGATCAACATCCTGTCTATATAAGTATATGGCTGCTGTAACGCCTGGTACAATTCATCAAAACTATTGGCTGATCTGCCAAGTTTTTCTGCATAACGGCTGAATCCAAAATGAGGATCCACGCATTCTTTAATTAAGTCGGACAAATCTTCGAGATACATGGTGGCGAGGTGCTTGGCTTTGTCCTGGATTCCCATGTTTCCGAAGGCCCAGGCAAGGTCATCCAATTGGTGGAACCGGCTGGCTTCCGGAAGAAAATTCCCTTTGGAGATCAAATGCGCAAGCGTTGGATTTTTTCCCTGTAAAAACAATATTACTGCATCAATGGATTGTATATAATCATCCTGCAGGGCTATTATTCTTGCAGCATTTTCAGAAGGTTGATTTTGGGCATGTGGAATCTGCAGGAATAATTGCGACAGGCCTTGTTTTGAAAAAAGAGCAAGCATCACTTCAATGCCCAGGTCGGCCTGGTAAGAAGGAATATGCCTGGTATTTAAAAAGCCTTTTAAATAAGCAGTTGCCGGGTAAGGGGTATTAAGCTGGGTGAACGGAGGTGTTATCAAAAAAACAGGAGCGTTCAAGATAGTTGATAATTGATAATTGATAATTTTGCTACATCCCGGAACTTGTTTCGGGAATAATGTATTCAATTCGAAGTACACTGCATTATACGAAAAGTTTGGTGAAAAGAAAAAATTGTTCACTATCCCATAAAAAAAGCTTCCCTCATGGAAAGCATTATTGTTTATCAATTCTTAACTATCAATTAAATAAAGTTGATTAGTAAGATGCCGGCCCAACTTTACTTTAGCCGGCACTTACCAAATCAAAAAGGATTGGATCGTCTAGGTGAAAATTATTAGCCTAAAAAAAATTAAAAAATAAGAAGCTGTTTAAAATTTAATTTTTGTTTCCTTCTTCGGTTGACGCAGAATCAACCGGGGACAAATTATCGTAGTTGGTGTACCATTACCTTTTTTGCACGATATTAAATCCCTTTCATGAAAACTTATACATCTTCCCTCTAAAAATTTTCCCTTTTCTCGTGGTGGAGTTAGCAATTAAGTCAATAATATTCTTAATAATTATTCGTTTTCCGGCCAGCGATACCCGTTCTGCCAGTAACTAAACTTATTTCTTCCGGAGGTTCCAGAGATTTTATAATTACCTGGTTAGTGATTCAACATATTCACCAACGGGTAAGATCAAATTTTTTGATCATTTCCAGTTGTAAGGATGTTACTGGCAAGTACCTCAAACAATACTGCAAAGTTCCGAAATTTCATATAAGGACTGTTACATAATTTTTGAAATAAATTACATAATTTACTGCTTTGCTTAGCGGGTGAAATAGCAGTTGATCAATCTTCGCCTGTCATTTTAATGATTATTGCGCAATACCAGTATTTATTGATGCCCGTTGATTTATTTATCCAAAGGTTCCCTATTTTCACGCCTGATGCAAATTACTGCAATAATATTATTGATTTTTCTTAGTGGCTGGCTGATTTGGCACCGGAAAAGAAAGAAAAAAATAAGCGTAATTTTCCCGGCCTCATTTCGCAGGATACTGGAGGAAAAGGTTAATTTTTACAAGTCATTGAATGATCCGGGAAGGCTGGTTTTTGAAAAAAGGATGCACGATTTTCTTGCCCGGGTGCGTATCACAGGTATTCATACAAATGTGGAAGATGAGGATAGGGTATTTGTAGCTGCAAGCGCCATCATACCCATTTTTGCTTTTGAAAACTGGGAATATATCAACCTGAATGAAGTGTTACTTTACCCGGATTCTTTCAGCGAAGCATTCGAATTGCAGGAAGGGTCAGAGCGCCCTGTTTCGGGAATGGTTGGTAACGGCCCTATGCAACACGTAATGATACTAAGCCAACCCGCATTAAGACAGGGGTTTACCAACAGAACGGATACAAACAATACCGCTATTCATGAATTTGTACACCTGATCGACAAAACTGATGGAGCAATAGATGGAATCCCTGAAAGCCTTTTATCAAAACAATATACACTACCCTGGATCAATATGATGCACCAGATGATAAAAGATATCCTTGAAGGCAATTCTGATATCAATCCTTATGGCGCCACAAACCAGGGTGAATTTTTTGCGGTAGTATCAGAATATTTTTTTGAACGTCCTGACCTGCTCCAATCCAAACATCCGGAATTGTATGAATTACTGCAGAATATCTTTGGCCAGGATCACAACAAGAATTAATAATTCAAAATTAAAAATAAGAATTTCTTTAACGCATTTAGAAGTTTTAATTCAACCTCGCGATTAAAAATTCATTATTATGCGGTCACTAATAATAAGAATTGACTGATGCAAAAAAGCTACATGAATAATCAGCAAACTATCTGCAATAAATACATTTTTTATTATTAATGTGGCCGTCTAAACCCGGGGCTCCCACCCTTTTTCATAAGTTCTTCCCCACAAATTCATGGCTTCTTTGTTATTTATAATGTGGCCGTTGGCCGGGTCGCAATGTAAGGTCTGCCCGGTGCGTTGCGCTATATTGGCAAGATGACAAAGCAGTACCGATTTGGCACCTTCATTAACAGGAGCAGTTAATTTTGCCTCGCCCCGGATTGTATTTATAAAATTTTCGAAATGATATAGATCAAGGTTGCCACTTGCACTTACGGGGTTGGTGGGATCTGCCGCCACTTCCGATGGCACATCTTTTACCAGCTTATTTTTTGAATCAAATATCTTATAATCGCCTCCCCCGAGATTAACCAGCGAACCATTGGTTCCATAAATAATAAAACCACGGCCTGTACCTTCAACAGGATAATTGTTACAACTACGGCCTTCCCATGTTATAGTTGATTTATCACCAAATTCAAAACCGGCTACCTGCGTATCCGGTGTTTGCCAATCATCCTTAAATGCATACCTGCCTCCTGATGAAGTTACTTTAGAAGGATAATCAACACCCAGGAACCAGCGGCAGCAATCTACTTCGTGTGTACCATTATTACAGGCCTCACCGGTACCCCAATGCCAAAACCAATGCCAGTTGTAGTGCACAAGATTATCCATATAGTCTTTACGCGGCGCAGGCCCCTGCCACAGATCAAAGTCCAGCGTTGAAGGTATCGCTACTTTCTTTCCCACTCCAATTGACGCCCTGTTGTTTGTATACCAGCTTTTAGCCATATAGGGAGTTCCAATGATACCTTCCCGGACTGATTGAACCGCTTGTATTAAAGTCGGAAATGAACGTCGCTGGCTACCCATCTGGATATGCTTTCCGTATTTGTGATAGGCCTCTGCTATCAGCTCTCCTTCATTCGGGTTTTGACCGCATGGTTTTTCTACATATACATGTTTGCCATTTTGTGCAGCAAGAATGGCTGCAGGAGTATGCCAGTGATCGGGCGCTGCAATAAGGAGCCCGTCAAAATCCTTTAATGTTACCAGCTTGCGGATGTCTTTAATCACTACCGGTTTTCGTTTAGCATCTTTAACCGCATCCAGGCCCTTTTTCAAAGCGTTATCTTCTACCTCGCAGATATAGGCTATTTCAACATTGTCGAGTTTAGAAAAACTTTCCGCAAGATAGTTACCCCGGCTGTTTACGCCCATTACAGCAAGAACAACCTTGTTACTGGGCGCTTTCCTGCCGTAAATGGGGAAATTCAGCATGGTAACTCCTGCTGTTGCAAGACCGGTTAGTTTTATAAATTTTCTTCTTTCCATAGCAAAGGTTTAGCGAAGGTGATTTGTAAAATATTTATAAACATCAATATAAATCATTCGGTTGAAAATTAGCTAAAAGAAATGTTTTTAATGTTGCTCAATCCTGGTTCAACAAAAAGATTACCTTCATTTATAATAATAATAAATCCGTGGTAAATGGGAATGGTTGTATTCAATGTACAAATAATCAAATGCTGGTCCCCCGTTAAGGAAATTCCGGCTCCGTTCGCCGGTGCACAATTTCCCTGAATAAATACTATTTGTCATTTTTGTTTGAGAAACAGGAACAAAGTTATAGCTAACAGGAATGTAAACCATCTGAATTTTGAGCGGGTTCATTGTCATCCTGGCTAATTTTGATTTGGTAGAGGGAGGCGATACTGAGAAGCTGTCTGAATTTTTATGCATACCGCGAATTCGTAATTATCCAAGAATTTCTTTTTTTGGCGTTAATTCGTGCATTCGTGGCAATTATAAATATATGCGGTGCTTGTCCAAAATTGTCGCATTCACACCCCAATATTATCGTAGGTCACCATCCCAGGATAAGTTTATTAGTATTAATTTTGAAAGATTCAATAAAAGACTGAGTGCATGCCTTGCCGGTGTAGAAACTTGTAAAGCGTGACCGATCTGAAAAAATATTCATTAGATAAAAAATAATTTCGTATGACAACGCAAACACCCGATAAAAAAGAGTTATTGGCTTCAATAGATGAAGTAGTAACTGAATTGCAGGGTTTGATGGCCTCCCTGGATAAGGATGAGATCAACAATATTCCCTATGAGGATAGCTGGACGGCGGCACAGTTATTCCGGCATGTTGCCAAATCAACTGCAGGTATTGGAAAGGCGATGACCATGGATGGAAAAACTGCTGAAAGAGATCCGGGAGAAAAAATTGCGGGCTTTAAAAAAACATTTCTGGATTTCTCACACAAAATGAAATCACCCGACTTTATCGTGCCGGAAAAAGGGCCCTACGAAAAGGAAGCTATCATGAAAGAGCTGAGAGAAGCTTTCGAACAGTTGAAGGAAGGTACAACCAAAGCGAACCTAAGTACTATAGTAGAGGGTTTGCCCTTTGGCCCGGTAACCAAATTGGAAATGCTTCATTTTGCCTGGTATCATACACAAAGGCACCTTCACCAGATGAGAAAGATTTGTGATGACTTATCCGCTGTTTAAATTTGTTTAATGATTTTATGATGGAGGCCAATGATGTCTTTTTATTGCGCCGCGGCGGGATTAAAGGCGACGGCAAGAATACTTTGATACCGCCCGGCACCAAAGCTGGTTAACAAAAGATCATTTTTAAACAGCTTCTTTAAGCTTTTCGAAGTATCCATTAAACAATAATATCCGGCGCAATGATTACAGGAGTTTGAAAATAGCAATATTGAAAGCCCGATGAGGCCAGTTGACGGCCCGGCGAAAGCCCGGCTTATAAAATATTTTAACAAGACTTGCCAGATCGATATAGACTGGGAAAATAATTATAATTGGGTGAAAACACATCCACTAAAAATGTATCGCTAAAATTTATTGCGGAACATTGAGATCATCGGCCACTGCAACATATAATCAATATAACTTGAAAAATAATAAATATATCCCCGCATTAAGCTTTGATTTTTTGACGGGTTACTATGACTGGGTTATTAAAAAAGTAATGCCGGCTGGGTTTAGAGAAATACTGGTGGAGCAAATAAATCCTTGTCCCGGTGAATACATTCTTGATTTTGGTACAGGAACTTCAGAATTAGCGATCCTTTTAAAAAAAGAAATGCCGTCGTCGAATATTGAGGCCATAGATATTGATCCTAAGGTTTTGAAAATTGCGAAAAGAAAAATAATAAAGGAAAACCTGGACATACAAATAATTGAATATGATGGAAATGCCTTTCCATTAAAAAGCGACTACTTTGATAAGGTTGTAAGCTGCCTGGTATTTCATCATTTATCGCCTGAGCAAAAGCACTGCGCATTATCCGAAATTTTCAGGGTATTAAAAAAGGGCGGCAAAGTTTACATCGCAGACTGGGGCCTGGAAAGAAATAAAATAAAAGCAAGGCTTCTAAATCTCTTCACATATTTTAATGCTACAAAATATATTGCAGAGCACGGCAAAGGACTGCTCCCCGGATACCTGTTAAAAGAAGGCTTTGAAAATGTAACAGAAACCCGGTATCTTAAAACAAGAACAGGAACATTGTGTTATTACGGGGCACGGAAATAAAAAAGATGCTGCGGCACAGATACCAATTAACAACAGGCATATATGCATGCCGGTTCAAGCTGGTGTAACAAACTAAAAACCTCTGTAAAATGGAGGTTTTTTAGTTTTCATTTATAAAATATTATTGAATGATTATTTTAAAAAACTTTGACGCCTGCTACCGGCTTAATCAAATAATCTTACAATTCAATCATCCTTATTTAAGAAAATAGCTCGTTTATCACGGCCCTATTTTTAAATTTCCGCCAGTTGCTATAGTAACAACTGCCCCGGTATTTACTTTAATACTTTTGCATAGACCTACAACCCCGCTTGCGATTATGGGCGAAAATGGCGTACCGGCTGGTATTATAACATTGTCCGTTAAAGTTGGAACGATGCCAAAAGCCCAGTTGGTGGCTGTAGTCCAGGAGGTACTGGTAACGCCTATCCAGGAAACCGGGGCAGGTATCCTGCTAATAGAATAAGCCGAAAAGTAACCCGGACTTTCGCTATATGGCTTTATTTTTATCCAGTAAGTTCCCTGGGCAAGTGAGCCAATAGTAAAAATATTTAACGAAGAAGTATAAAATTCCTGGCTAAATACCGGAGCAGCAGCAGTATCCCTGTAAACCTGGAAAATAACATCCCCCAGGGCACCGTTGCCTAAATGCGGTAAAAGTCTGAGAGTAAATTGCAAATTGCCAGTGCCCGTATAATTTATCTTAAACCAGTCGCCCAGGTCTGATTTTACCCCGCCATTAAAGTAAAAGCCCACATGACCGGTTACGCTGTCATTTGCAGGAATTGTGCTTGCCTGGTATGGGTTGTCGTCGGGCTCAATATCATTGGTATTGTAGGTTAAGAGGCTGTCAGTAAGTGTGTACACCGCAAACTCTGCCGTAGTATAGGGCTGTACCTTTAGGTAATAAGTGCCGGCAGCAAGCCTGTCCACATTTAATATACCTGTGGCAGGATTGAAGCCATTAAATACTTCAACCTGTGCCAGTTGGGTAACGCCGTCATTATCATAAAGTGTAATATTAACATCCAGTGGATTATTGCTATAAATA
>JBDTVX010000155.1:0-12517 GCA_040007015.1 Ferruginibacter sp.
CTACTTCTTCTGCACCCTTTGTGGCCACCCTGGTGGATGTAACAGGATTAATTATCTATTTCACGATTGCGGCGGTGATCCTGAAAGGAACATTGTTGTAAAGGTTTCCTTGTATGATAAAAAAAGCCCCTGTAGAAACAGGGGCCGTGTAACCAAAACGATCTGCTTATGCTATGAGAAAAAATTATAAAAATATTTACCGCTATTTATTCAACCTCAATCAAAAACCTGCGATCTAAAGAACGGGATTTTGCAGTTGATCATTACATTACCCCTGCCTGACCGTGGGTTTATCAGAACCCTTCTCCGGAGGGCAGGAAGGCCCTTTCTATGCGTCTAATTTATTGATCAGGTTCTTTCCTATCCCGCTCAGCAGAATAACCAGCACGATATAAGCCAACACGGCAAATAAGGTACTTTCCGCTTTCCAGGTAATTATACAAAAGGTAATTAATTGTACCAGGTATAATAAGATGCTTTGAGTTTTCATGTTACTAAATTTTATTTCCATGAGATCATTTTCTATCAATGTTTCCAAACTCTTTCCCTATTGTCGTAATAACAGTTGAAAAGGGAAACAGCTCAACACAAAAAATGGATCTCATCAGGGAGCCATAGTAATACCATCGTTTGATTTACAGATCTGATGATAGTTTAACCCGGTGTAAAATAAAGAGAACAGGCATGGATTGCTGGTTGACAACGATCAGTGAAAATATAAGCCGGTATTGGACATTTTATTTTTATTGATTACATTAGAGTGCCGGGGGATTCCGACCCTTTTTGCTTCAAATGAAAATCCCTGTAGCAATTTAAATTAACCTAAAGTACCATCATCATGCTTGCTGACAAAAATTTAAAAGCATTCGTTCCAACGGTGAAACCAACCGAAGCGAAAACATTTTATAAAGATATCCTGGGACTTGAATTATTATCCGAAGACGACTATGCTTTGGAATTTAATGCAAACGGAACTTTATTGCGGGTAACTATAGTGCCGGAACTAAAGCCGCACCCATTTACCGTTTTAGGCTGGAACGTGGAAAACATTACGTCTGCAATTAAATCTTTAAATACAAAGGGGGTTATTTGTGAAAAGTATGAATTCCTGCAACAGGATAGTTCAGGAACCTGGACATCCCCGAATGGCTCAAAAGTTGCATGGTTCAAGGATCCGGATGGAAATGTTCTTTCACTAACTGAATAAAAAAAAGCCGGCCATCGTATAAAATTCGGTTTCAATATTGCCTAGTTAAAGGCGTAGCTATACTTCACTGGAAATAATATAATGATTTCTTTATTTTGCTAACAGCCTGAAAAATTGAAGCGTCGTTATTTTTTTTTCATGATCATGCAAAACGAAATTTTTTATCCTGCAGAATTACTATTCAATTACAAACCACGTATAGCTTTCAGGCTCAATACTAAAATTTAAGTCAATCATGTAATCCCTGTTAAGGGTATATTGCTTTTTTGTAACTCCCTTTTCCATCAAAACAGCAACAGAAGAAAGACCAGTATAATACAACGGAACTTTAACTGTTCTGTTTATTTTTTTCTTTAATGGGTTATAGAGCATCAAAAAACCTTTTTCCTTTAACAAAGGATTTGCATGCAAAATACCATCCCAGTCACTTCCATCGGCTCTTCGTAAATGAATAATATCCGAATTGAGAATGCCGCGGTATTTTTTATACCATGATACCACGTTACTCACTACCTTTTTTGTTACTTCCCCATCATATAACCGAGGGCCACGATAACAGGCCTGCACACCCGCTCCATAATATTGCACCATCAGCTGTTCATAATCTTTAAGGTGATCCTTTAACGGTTCCAGCACCGCTTCCGGCCCTCCTCCCTGGTACCTGGTTAATGGCACAAATCCCCATCCCATCGACGGTGTTTTTTCCCAGGTACCGTCATAAATGTTTTGCCGGTTCAGGATTTTCTGCTGTTGTCTTGACAAAGAAAAATTTACTTCCCTGTATCCAATCCCGGTCTTGTGCGTGCCATCTAAAAAATACCAGTCGGGTGCATTGATATAAACACCGCGCTCATTTAACCAGTGATATAATTCTTTTTGAATTTCCATCTGCCGCCATTGACTATCATCATAATCTTTATGCCCCGGATGCGTGGTTGAAGCGCACACATCGCCGGGGTATGGCCCGTCGTTTTCCCAAATATCAAAACCCGTTTGGCCAAAAAAGTATTTTATTTTATCCCTGTAAGCCAGTCCCCACCTGCTTCCAAAACAAGGCGCGTTGCCAAAAAAAGCGCCACCAGGCTTTCCTGTTTTAATATCAATTACATCATCTTCATCACTGATGCGCCTGCTGCTGAATAAGGAATATCCGCCAATCCGGATGTTTTTACTGTGCGCATAGGCGGCAAGTGATTTCCATTTTTCAATATTCTCTTTAGCGGAATCCTCCATATCCAGATTACTGCCAAAACTAAGAATAACAGCCTCGTATCCCGTCGCGTTGCATTGATCAACAGCCGCTTTTACTTCTTCGTCATTTTTGCTAACCAGGTGCATGAATACAGGGTTCTCCGTAGTCCATGGCGCAACTTTGCTATACATTTTCCGGATAGCCAATCCTCTCCGCTCGCGATCATAACTATCCATCAATAATTCATGTGTTCGAACCGACCGGAATGTTTGCCCGGCTGGCAATTCAACCGCGATCAGTTTTTCAGGATAAACCTCCAGCAAACAGGGAGTTTGATAATTATAATTAACCTGTGATGTATATAAAGAATCGGCCTTCCAATGTGTTGTCTGATCGCTGATATCATAACGCATCGCGTTATTAAAAGCATAATTGGTTTCTACATAAATACCATGCTGTTTCTTCATTTCCTCCGTGCTTCCAACTACAGCGCTTTCTTCTTCTACCAGGGCCAGCAATTCATTTACTACCCGGTTCACTTTTATAGAACCGCTCCCCTTATTTTCTATTGACAACCATTTTACTATTAGTGGTAATCCGTCATACAGTTCATAGTGTACGGTTACCTCCACATCCTTTATTGAAGGAACAGGTGAACGAAAAATAAAAGAAAGCATTTTGCCCGAAGGCTGATTTTTATTCATTGCCCAACCAGACGGCTTCCATTTAACAAAGGGCCTGATCGTACCTGTTTCATACCGCACCAATTGAAATTCATTTTGGCCAGCCGAAAAAGCATCCAGCCATTCAGGCAACAAATAAGCATTCTCCTTTTGCCCATTTAATCCGCCTACATTGTATTCTATGCCATTGATAGTGACTTTAGCTTCAGGTTTTATGGCCCGCAATAGTTGCTGGCCGTTACTCAAATTTTTATAACCGATACAAGCAACGTTCGGATTAAGCCTGAATGTTCTTTTGATCAGCCCATTAAATAAAATAATGTCTTTCAGGTCGGCACTGCAATAAATATCCGCCTTTTCTTTTACCCGTTGTACAAGCCAGTCTGCTGGGTATATTTTGTCCTGCATAGCTGTTAGCGTGCGCAAACTTTTGGGCTGTTGCGCATATAAAGAAATACCTGCTAAACTCAGAAAAGTTAAAAAAAGGTTCTTTGAAAATAATTTCATCCCTGTCAATTTCTTTTTATTGCCATTCAATTTAAGAAATAAAATTTGTACACCGGCGGCAGAAAATAAATGAGGCATCGTTGCTTTATTACAAGTTAATAGCAAATACCGGCGCCTGTTATTTTGATACTTCCTGGTTTGCTGCTTAAATGTAAGTTTTTATTCATATTCTTTTCAATTTTTGCTTTATACCCTACCCGTCAACTAAATTTTCCCAATTTGAAATACATGCTAAATATTTGCGCCGGGCAAAGATTTTTAACCTTAATTTACACGGAAATTAAATAAGGAAAAACAGTATGAAAAAATTATTTTTCACAATCACTGTTATATTTTCATTCGTAATATGTTATGGTCAAAGACTTACCCAAATAACATTAACAAACGGTAATTCAGATATTATTACTTTCATAACTGAAGATGCTGTTATTATAAATATAACGACCGATGGAAAAATCATTGACTGGGGCGTAGCGTATAACGGAAGCAGGTTTAATAATTATCCCGGGAGACTTGAAAAATACATGGGAAGAACGGTGTATTACACTGAAAATGACAATGAAGCCTGGCGGGGAAAAGTTAAATACATTGGAAGAACAGCTTTCACCTATTACAGTTCTTACGAAAACGAATTATTCAAAGGTAAGGTAAAGGGTATCGGTACTACCCTGGTAGACTATTATAACTCCTATGATGACGCAGTTTTCAAGGGAAGAATAAAAAACGCAGGACTAATATCATTCTCCTACTACAGTTCTTTTGAGAATGAGGCTTATAAAGGAAAATTTAAAAATGTCGGAACCTCTGTTCTCACTTATTATTCCTCTTATGATGACAAGGCGTATAAAGGCAAGATAAAAAGTATTGACAGTCATATTTTCAGCTATTATTCATCATTTGACAGGCCGGAATACCGCGGGGCAATGAAGGGCTTTCAAATGGAGTATTTTATAAATGGCATAAAATATTTATTGAAATGATCAATTCCGGAAAAGCATTGCCCCCACCTATACTTTCCTTTCATTTTAAAGAAAAGTAATATCCTGTTGCCGGCATCTTATTTCCAAATGATCAATCAAACGGTCAACCGGGGTTATTTGGAAATACCAATTAAATTAATTTACAGGATAATTCATTTTATTATATATTAAAATTTATTAATGCCGCCTGTTCACATTTTATATTTGAGCTTTATATGAGTATTCCTGTTGATTTTATTATCATGAAACACTGAAATAATCACCTCTGATTTGAATTTCTTTTCTAGAAAATTGTTTGAACGCTCAAATAAAATATATTTACAAATAAAAGCAGTTTCATAATTCGTTCACTTTGCTTCTTTTCTATAGAGGATTCCTGTATTTTTAATATTACCAGCCTGGCCAACCTAATTGAATAAGATTAGCAGGAAGTTAGTTTTATACGTATTATCCCTTTGAAAATTTAAGAATATCATTTATATGAAAGTTTTAATTACCGGTGTCGCAGGTTTTATAGGTTCCAACCTTGCCAAACGCTTATTAGATAGGGGACACACCGTAATTGGGATAGACAATCTTAATTATGGATTTATGCGCAATGTAGAATCGGTGAAGGATATGGCCAATTTTCAGTTTATTATGGGTGATATCGCTAACCCGCTTATTCTGAAAGATGTACATGCTGACACTGTGGTTCATCTTGCCTCACAAAAAATACCAAGGTATACAAATGCTTTAAGAACCCTGGAGGAAAATTACCTGATGCTTAGGAATGTTGTACAAAAGTGCATCTACGACAGGTCAAAAATTATTTTTGCTTCAACATCAGATGTATACGGCAAAAATCCCAACATCCCTTTTTCGGAAAATTCAGATCTGGTAATGGGGCCAACTACTGTAAAACGCTGGGCTTATGCTCTTTCCAAAATGTATGGAGAACAGTATATAATTGCCAATCACGATGAATATGGGCTTACCTATACCATCACACGGTTTTTTGGCTCATACGGGCCGCATCAAAACCTTACCTGGTGGGGCGGGCCCCAATCGGTTTTTATCGAAAAGGCATTCAGGCAACAGCCCATTGATATTCATGGTGATGGAAGTCAAACCCGTACCTTCACCTACGTTGATGATACTGTAAATGCGCTCCTGGCCTGTATAGAAAATAAAAAATCCGACAATGAAATATTTAATACCGGTAGTAAGCCCGGAGGCGAAATATCAATAAAAGACCTTGCCATAATAATTTGGAGACTCGTGAATGGTAAAGATTCTGAACCTCAGCTAAATTATATCCCTTATTCTACTTTTGGTAATTATGAAGATGTAATGAGAAGAGTACCGGATATTTCAAAACTTTGTGCAACGCTGGATTTTAAGCCTGAATGGGATCTTGAACAAGGGTTAACCAAGGCAATAGAATGGCAAAAAAAATACATGATTAAATAAAATATTGGCGTGACATCAAAAAAGGTCCAAAAAAAATGGGGGATTGTTGGAGGAGGAATTATGGGGATGACCCTTGCACACCGCTTAGCTCAGCAGGGGCACACTGTAACGGTGTTTGAGTCGGCTCCCGAACTTGGAGGGTTGGTAAGTTCCTGGAAAATGGGCGATGTGGAATGGGATAAATTTTACCATGTTATTCTTTTATCAGATTTTAGGACAAGGAATATTTTAGAAGAAATCGGGTTGGGAGACAGGATCGAATGGGTAGAAACCAAAACAGGTTTTTATATGAAAGGTAAACTGTATTCCATGTCGGATACAGTAGAGTTTTTAAGATTCCCTACCCTAAACCTGGTTGATAAATTCAGGCTCGGACTTACTATCATTGTTGCCTCCAGGATAAAAAACTGGAAACGGCTTGAAAATGTTCATGTTACTACCTGGCTGAAGCGCTGGTCGGGATCAAACACCTACAATAAAATATGGCTGCCATTATTACGCGCCAAACTTGGTGAGAGCTACCAGAAAACTTCAGCGGTCTTCATTTGGGCAACCATTCAAAGGATGTATGGCGCCAGGCGTAGCGGGCTTAAAAAAGAAATGTTCGGGTATGTTGCCGGCGGTTACAAAAATGTGATTGGATCATTTAAGCAAACACTGATCTCCGAAAAGGTCATCATAAAAACTGCCCATGCCGCTAAAGAAATAAAAAACTCTGTAAATAACAAGCCCCAGATTTCATTTATTCATGATACAATCGAAGAGACAGAAGAGTTTGATGAAGTTATCGTGACAGTGCCTTCATCCATTGCCGCAAAATTGTGTACCGGCTTATCAATACAGGAGGTAGCAAAGCTCAATAATGTTGAATATCTCAGTGTTATATGCGTAGCAGTATTGCTTAATAAACCGATCAGTCAATTTTATGTTACCAATATCACCGACTCCTGGGTACCTTTCACAGGTGTGATCGAAATGTCGGCTCTTGTTGACAAAAAATATCTCGGAGGTAATGCACTCGTATATCTTCCAAAATATGTGGTTGCCGATGACCCGCTTTTTGACCAGCCGGATGATGAAATCAAAAATTATTTTATAAGTAATTTTAAAAAAATGTATCCATGGCTTACTGATGATAACATTAAATTTGTAGGCGTAGCCCGGGCGAAGCATGTAATTACAGTAGCAAAACTTGGCTATTCAGAAGCTTTACCTGGTGTAAAAACCTCCATACCAGGTGTGTACATCATTAACACTTCACATATAAAAGATGGCACTTTGAATGTAAATGAAACGGTTCGCGTGGCGGAAACAAAATTGGAAGAAATCTTAAATTAATTAGAACCTGGTAATGAAAAAGAAAAAATTGCCTGCAAGCATTTCGCTTGACCTGGATGATCAATGGACATATATGAAAGTTCACGGCGATGAAGGTTGGGAAACATTTCCTTCCTACCTGGATGTTGTTTTACCGATTGTTCTGGATAAGCTGGATGAGCTGGGGGTAAAGATCACTTTTTTCATCGTTGGCCAGGATGCCACCATCGGAAAAAACCGGGAAGTATTACGCAGTATTGTTGAACGCGGGCATGAAGTGGGTAATCATTCCTTTCACCATGAATCATGGCTCAAAACTTATTCCAGGGAAAAAATAGAAGAAGAAATAGAAAGTGCCGAAGAAGCAATCCTGGCAGCAACAGGTAAGCGCACAAATATGTTCAGGGGTCCTGGATTTAGCTGGAGTTACGACCTGTTGCAGGTATTGCAAAAAAGAAATTATATATTTGACGCCTCTATCCTGCCAACATATATTTCGCCGCTTATGCGACAATATTATTTCTGGAATTCAAAACTTTCGAAAGAGCAAAAAGAAAGCAGGAAGGAATTATTTGGCTCATACAAAGAAGGTTTTTATCCGCTTAAACCATACATCTGGAGTTTCGAAAACAAGCAAACTTTGCTGGAAATCCCGGTTACAACAATGCCCTTTTTCAAAATACCTTTTCACCAGAGCTATCTTTTATATATCAGCAATATATCTTTGGGGCTAATGAAAATGTATTTGAGATTTTCAATCTTTATGTGCAAAATCACCCGCACTTCCCCAAGCTACCTTTTGCACCCACTTGACCTGATAGGAAAAGATCATGTGCCTTCCCTTGCATTTTTCCCGGGAATGAATATTAAGAGTGAACGTAAATTGAAAATTTTTGAGATCGCCATACAAATATTAAAAGAAAATTTTGAGCTTCTTCCCATGGCAAAATTTTCAGAAACGCTGTCTGCTGACCTTAAAAAAATACCGCTTAAATCATAAACGCCGGTAATTTAATGGCAATTCATTATGAAGATATTTTCCATTGTTGGCGCAAGGCCCCAGTTTATAAAACTGGCTCCCTTATCATCCGGCCTTGCAGGTTTGCATGACGAATTCATTGTACATACCGGTCAGCATTATGACTATGCTATGTCAGAAAAGATCTTTATTGATCTTGGGATCAGGAAACCGGATATTCATCTTGGAACCGGGCCAGGTACACAGGCTGCTCAAACGGGTGAAATGATGGTAAAGCTCGAAATAGCCATGATTGAAAAAAAGCCGGATATCATCATTGTTTTTGGCGATACCAATTCAACACTCGCAGGAGTAATGGCCGCATCGAAGCTGAACATACCAATTATACATATTGAAGCCGGTTTACGAAGTTATAACAGGAGTATGCCGGAAGAGATCAACCGGATCGTTGCTGATCATGTTTCCAGGTATCTTTTTGTACCAACTCAAACTGCGGTAGGTATTCTTAAGAAGGAAGGACTGGAGAAAAACAGTTTTCTCACCGGGGATATTATGGTGGATACAATGAAAAACAATATTGAAATCGCCCTTAAAAAATCTGATATAATTTCAACATTGAAACTGGAAAACAAAGAGTACAATTTACTTACGCTTCACAGGAATTACAATGTTGACAATACCGAAATACTTGAACATATATTAAATCAATTGGGCCGGTTGGAAGATCACATTATTTTTCCCGTACATCCCAGAACGCGCAAAATGCTTACAGCAGCTTATGTAGTACCGGGAAATATCAGGATGATTGAACCTCAGGGATATTTGGATTTTATAAAGCTTGAGCATTTCTCAAAAAGGATCATTACAGATTCAGGTGGCATTCAAAAAGAAGCTTATATTCTAAAAAAGCCCTGCATCACTTTACGCACAGAAACAGAATGGGTTGAAACCGTGGAGGAAAAATGGAATTTGCTCGTTAATCCTTCCGACGAAACGATTGCTTCACAAATTGACGCCTTTTCACCTCCCGAAAAACAAGAAGAAATTTTTGGTAAGAACGTAACTGAAAAAATGATAAACATAATTAATACAATCAACTAGTTGTTGATGCCTGTTGCCAACCTGGAACAGAGTACAACGTTTCTGTAAAAACTAAAAGAATATTTAGTTGCAAAAGACCAGTAATATGGACTTTCCTTTTTACTGAAAGTGGAGCCATGCTTTTAAAAGCATTAATAAAAAAAATTGGTTGTATATTAGCTAATTCAATATCAATTAGCCATCCTAAAATCTGAAAATAATTCCATTCCCAAAAAGGTTTACGCCAGGTTATCGGGACAATTGATATCTTTTAATCTGCCGCCGAACCTGGTTAAAAAAAAGACCATATGAATTTAAAAGATAATCCCTTCATAAGCATTATTCTTCCCTGTTACAATGAAGAAGCAATACTACCGGGCAATCTAAATACGATCATCCATTACCTGGAAAGTAAAGCTCACAAATATCAATGGGAAATAGTAATTATAAACGATGGCAGTAAGGATAGAACAGGAGATATAGCTGACGAATTTGCGAATCAAAGAAAAGAGATCAAAGTGATCCATCACCCGGTAAATCTCAATCTTGGCCATGCTTTACAAACCGGTTTTCGTCATTCTGAGGGAAGTATATTGGTTGTACTGGATGTTGATTTAAGTTATTCAGTTGAGTATATTGAAGTGATGGTGGATAAACTAGTGGAAAATGCCGCCGATATTGTGATAGCCTCTCCATATATGAAAGGTGGTAAGGTGACCGGGGTGCCCATTCTAAGAAAAGTAATGAGCAGGTGGGTGAACAGGTTTATGAGCCTTGCTGCACAGGATAAGTATTTTACTTTCACCGGGATGGTAAGGGCATACCGGAAGAGTTATATCAGGACTTTAAATCTTAAAACAAAAGACTATGAAGTGAACCCCGAAATTATTTATAAATCGATGATACTAAGGGCAAGGATCATCGAAATCCCTGCCCATCTCGACTGGACAGAACAAAATAAATTTTCTGGTCAAAGGACTTCCAGCCTCCGCATCATAAGAAGTACTTTCTCGGGCTTAATGTCGGGATTTATTTTCCGCCCTTACATATTTTTTTTAGGCATTGGGACAATATTGCTTTGCCTTTCGCTATACCAGCTTGTATGGCTGCTTTTTGATACGTTATCAGGTATGGGACATAGTACCAATATAGATAATACTTTTTCATATAGCCTCTCAATGCAATTCAAAAAGCATCCCCAATCTTTTCTTGTTGGTGGAATTACTTTTCTGGCCGCGATTCAGTTTTTGGGTCTTGGATTTGTATCTCTTCAAAATAAACGGTATTTTGAAGAACTTTTTCATTTGGGCACATCTTTGAAAAAACAAAAAGCAGACGGGGATAATTCATAATATTCACACCAATATTTACTTGCTCCTGCAATATATAGTGATATTGATAAAATATAAATCACTATGTTTGTTTCTGGAAAAAATCTCCCTCCACCCTGATTTTTTACAGATACATTTTCTTAAAAACCCTAATTATTAATACCCATATGCTGAACGGTATAAAAAAAATTAAAATACCCAAAAATCCTTTTGTACTTTTTGCCCCATTTTTATTACTTTATATTGTTTTGATTATCATTTTTCCTACTGATGGCATGTTCGGAGATGAAAGCAGGTACCTGATATACGCAGAATATATTATTAAATTTTTTCATCCCGACATCATCGATGGTTTTGATTATTTAGGTAACGGACCGGGTTATCCGGTAATATTAGTTCCTTTTGTTGCGCTGCATTTGCCCTTTATTTGTATAACCCTGCTGAATGCGGTATTTTATTATTTTTCAATTGTTTTATTATTCAAAACATTAATACAGTTTACCTCATTCACCAGCGCCTTGGTGGTAAGTTTGTTTTGGGCATGCTATTATAACTTGTATGAATATTTAATGCTCATATATACCGAAACATTTATTACATTTTTAATAAGTCTCCTGGTCTTCTGTATAGTGAATGCATTTAAAAGCGGGGCTTCAAAAAAAAGTATTTACCTGGCCGGGATCGTATTTGGATATATAGCCCTTACAAAACCCATATTTGGATACATTCTGCTTTGTCTGTTAATTTGTATGGGGTTGCTTTGGATAATGAACAGGAAAGTCATTAATTATCGTAAAGGGATACTTATTTTAATCGTAGCGTTGGCTACAACCAGTCCGTATTTAATTTATACTTATCATGTAACGGGCAAAATATTCTATTGGAGTTCATTTGGTGGTAATAATTTGTATTGGATGAGCACACCTTTTAATGGGGAATATGGGGATTGGATCAGAGACCCGGTTGAAATTAATGAATCTAACCCGAAATATGTAAAGGGTTATAAGGCAATTATAACATCAAATCATCAAAAAGATTACGAGGAAATTAATAAATATACGGGTTTGGAAAGAGATGATGCTTATAAAAGAATCGCGATAAAAAATATAAAATCTCATCCCGCAAAATTTTTAGAAAATTGTTTTTGTAATATCGGAAGAATTCTTTTTAATTACCCTTATTCTTACACATTACAAAAAACTTCCACGCTAATAAGAATACCGCTTAATGGAATTATAACAGTACTGGCCCTATTTTGCATAATTCCAACCTTTAAAAATTGGAAGAAGATTAATTTTCCAATCCGTTTTATGCTATTTATGGTTTTATTTTACCTGGGGGCATCTGTGTTGGGCAGTGCGGAAACCCGGATGTTTACTATGATTGTACCTATTTTACTGGTTTGGATTGCGTTTATCATTCAAAGAACAATAAGGGTAAATTTGAAAAGCTGGGTCAATTAATGGTATTATTTGTTCCATAAATATCCCGGGTATTTCTTCCATTATACATAAAAGACCGATAGTCTTAATTCGTGTAATTCAATAAAAATAAAAAGCCCCTTGGTGAAGGGGCCATGTATCGGGAAGCGGACTTGAACCGCCGTCCGCTTTCCAGCGGATATCAATCCGATGCTCTAACCAGCCCATGTCAGGTAATAATAAATTTGAAAAAGACCCCTTCACAGGCTGAAACAAAAACAACACGAGAAAAAATCCGGTGCCATTATGCTATGTAGTGTCTGCAAGAAAACTCTGTAATGGAGAACTGATAAGCGTTCTAAAAGAAT
>JBDTVX010000156.1:0-12510 GCA_040007015.1 Ferruginibacter sp.
TTAAAAACCACGAAGTGGTTGAATATGAATAACCATAGGTGAAACCTGTGGATGATGAGTGGATGTTTATTTACCCAACTCCAGCACCACTGTTTTATAAGAACCCAGCATAAAATCCTGCATCGTTTTTTTTTCCTTTGTTATTACATTCATGTATTGTGTAAAGCCACTTGTTCTTTCCGCATACTTATTAAAAGAAATCGTTTTATCAGTTTTAGAAGTATTCATCACTACCATTACGGTCTGCCTTGCATCGTACCTGAAGTAAACATACACGCCATCCTCCGGAAAGTATTGCATCATTTTACCTGTGGTAATCGCGGAAGATAGCTTCCGGTAATTGGCCAATGCATGTACATGCCTCCATATCTCGTGGTCCTTAACCGTTCTTCCGCTCAGTTCAAATTTATTGGCTGTATCGCCCGGAAACCCCCCGGGAAAATCCTTTCTTACATAACCATCATTGGGACTGGTAATCCCGGTGGTGGCCAATTCATCGCCATAATATATTTCCGGTATACCCCTGCAGGTAAACAACCAGCACAAGGCAGATTTATATTTATCCATATCCTCGCCCACCACGGAATAAAATCTAGCCATATCGTGATTATCTAAAAATATCACGTTGCGCATCGGATCTTTGTAAACAAAATCCTGGGCCAGTGTGGTGTACAGATTATTTACGCCGTCCGTCCAGCCAAAATCTTTTGTCATCGCATCCTGTATACCCCATAAGGTTTGAAAATCGGTAGCAGCCTGCAGGTTACTTTTAAAGGGGATATTGTAAATATTTTGTACTAAAAAGCTTTGATTTGGAACGCCATGCACCCATGTTTCACCAAATAAAGTGATCTGTGGATATTCGTCCATTAAAGCCTTGTTACAGCGGTTCATAAACTCCAGGTCGTTGTATGCATAGGTATCAATCCTCCATCCGTCAATACCAAATTCCTCCACGGTCCATATGGCATGCTGGATCAAAAAATCAGCCACAAAAGGATTGGATTGATTGAGGTCGGGCATTTGTTTGGTAAACCATCCGTCCGTCATTTTCTTTCTTTCTAACGGCGACGCGTAGGGGTCAAATAGTGCCTGATCTTTAAAATTGGTATTTGTATATTCGGGCCATTGGTGCAGCCAGTCTTTCATTGGCAGATCCTGTACGGTAATATGATAAAGCCCCACATGATTGTACACCGCATCCTGTATGATCTTCATTCCTTTTGCATGCGTTGCATCTATCAGCTGCTGATAAGCTTTTTCGCCTCCCAAACGCGGTTCAATTTTGTAATGATCGGTAAATGCATAGCCGTGTTCGGTACGGTTGGGCATATCATTTTCAAGTACCGGATTGAGCCATAAAGTAGTAACACCCAAATTCTGCAGGTACTCCAAATGGTTGGTTATCCCCTGAAGATCGCCACCATGGCGATTAAACACCGTATCCCGGTTGAGCGACTGGTCCCTCATACCGGGTACCCGGTCATTGGATGGATCACCATTACTGAAACGGTCGGGCAGTATTAAATAAATAAAATCACGGGATGTAACTCCCTGCGCATAGTCTTTTCCTTTCCCTTCACGGCGGGCTTTCAATTCATAGGAAAGGGTAATATCCTTTAAAAATGGAAAATTGAATTTACATGGTTTTGCACCCGCACCAATTACAAGATCAAGAAAGATATAATTAGGATTTTCAACCCGATTGATCTTAACAAGATTAACACCTGCCGCAAGTTTTACCCCCGCCGGCCCTATTTTTATCATGGGGAAATGATCCGCGATCTTATCACCATGAATCATCAACTGTAGTTTGTTCCACTTCATGCCCACCCACCAGTTGGTAGGATAGCACTTGTATTCATTTTGTTGTGCAAATGAAATGATGGCACAGCCAACCACAATGAACAACATAAAAACTTTTTTCATACTATTTATTTAACTTTTATCCGAAGCGTCAGCAGAGCCGCCAGTATCATTAAACAACCCCCCAAAACAATGGTATAAATGGCATTTCCATGAAATATATGTTTTGTAAAAAACCCCAGCAAGGTTGCGGCCAGTATTTGAGGAATTACGATAAAGAAATTAAAAATGCCCATGTAAACCCCCATTTTATTGGAAGGTAAAGAGGCGGTTAGCATAGAGTAAGGCATGGACAAAATACTGGACCATGCAAGCCCGACACCGGCCATGCTTAGGATCAGCATATATTTATCTTTAAACAGGAAAAAGGAAATTAAACCGATACCACCCGCTACCAGGCAAATCAAATGAGTAGTTGGCCTTGATGTTTTCTTTGCCAAAACCGGTAACAAAAAAGCAAAGAACGCGGAAAACCCATTATAAAAACCAAAGAGTACCCCTACCCAATTTCCTATTTCATTATATGCTTTTGAGGAGGTATCGGTTGTGTTTGCGATATTTTGCGCCAACCCCGGTGTAGCATATATCCACATGGCAAATAATGCAAACCACGTAAAAAACTGAACAACAGCCAATTGCTTCATTGTATCCGGCATCCCGTATAAATCATTCACTACTTCTACAAGGCCATTTTTCTTTTCACCAGACCAAAATACCCCCGCTATCAATTGTACCAAACCAAAGCTGGCAATGCCAAGCGTTAATACATACAACTCTTTCTCAAGCGGCATTTCAGTATGCCTGGTATTGTAATAATAAAGCAGGAAGGTCGATATTGTTCCTGCAACCAGCCATATCCTTCCCTTACTGTAAAATGAGCTTGCAGGAGTGGATATGATTGAATGATCGATCTGCTGCTGTTCGATCGATTCAAAACTTTTTAGCTCTGCAGGCGAATACTCTTTAGTTGAAAAAACTGTATAGGCAACTGAAAAAAAGAATACCAGGGCGCCGATATAAAATGAAATTTTAACTGAGTCTGGTATTACCCCGGCAACCGCTTCATTGGCAACACCAAATTTTGTTAACAGGTATGGTAAAACAGAGGAAACGACCGCGCCAATGCCAATAAAAAAACTTTGCATGGCAAAACCGGCAGTACGCTGTTCGTCTGGTAGCATATCCCCTACAAATGCCCTGAAAGGCTCCATCGAGATGTTGATGGATGCATCCAATAACCACAGCATAATTGCAGCCATCCATAATGCCCAAACATTTGGAAAAAATATTAAGGCCAATGAAGCAAGTATGGCACCGATTAAAAAGAAAGGCCTTCTTCTTCCCCACCTGGGAGACCAGGTTTTATCGCTTAAATGGCCAATAACCGGCTGCATAATCAGCCCGGTTAACGGAGCCGCAATCCATAAGATGGGTATGTCATCGATTTTTGCACCCAGTGATTGAAATATCCTGCTAACATTCGCATTTTGCAACCCGAAACCAAATTGAATACCCAGGAAGCCAACACTCATATTAATGATCTGTGATAAACTCAATATTGGTTTTTTGGCAGTTATAAACTGAGACATATCAACCGTTTAAAAGTAAAAAATTGTGTATAAAATACACATTCACAAAACTTCAATAAAAAACATCCTTTTCGGGGATGCCTTTTATTGAACCAATTAAATTACGAATCCATCCGTTAAAACCACCCCCTTCTTTAAAACCACAATACCATCTTTAACGGCATACAATGAATGATCTGTATCAGGCAAATGGCTGCCACCATTAATACGGACATCATTTCCGATACGACAGTTTTTATCTACGATCGCATTTTTTATGTAGCAACGGTCTCCGATACCTATTTTAGGAATATTTTTTCCCGTATTATTTTCTATCTCGCTCAACGTTTCATAATAATCGTTGCCCATTATATAGCAGCTAACAATGGTGGTTCCATGCCCGATACGGCTTCTTACGCCGATCACGCTATTCTCGATCCTGCTTGCATTGATGATGGAGCCTTCCGCGATGATGGTTTTCTCCAGAGTAGTACCACTGATCTTTGCAGGCGGAAGCATCCTGGCATGACTGTACACGATTTTTTGATTATCGAATAAATTGAATGGCGGCAGGTCCAATGTAAGTGCAAGATTGGCTTCAAAGAAAGAATAGATATTACCAATATCAGTCCAGTAGCCATCATATTGAAAACTTATTACTTTATATTTTTCAATGGAGGTAGGGATTATTTCCTTTCCAAAATCGGTTGCGTCCTTCTTTTCAGTTTCCAATAAATCGAATAGCAATTTCCTGCTGAAAACATAAATACCCATGGAAGCAAGATAATTTCTTCCCTGTGCTTTCATATCATCGCCTGTATCGCTGGTCCATTCTGATAACAGATCTTTGGCAGGTTTCTCAATAAAGGAAGTAATGACATGCTCTTCATTTGATTTTAAAATACCAAACTCCGGAGCTTCCCTTTCGCCTACCGGAATGGTTGCGATTGATATATCCGCTCCATGTGCGGTATGATTATCTATCATTGCGGCAAAATCCATTTGATACAACTGATCGCCGCTTAAAATCAAAACATATTCAAAATCATAATTAACGATATGCCTTAGGGATTGCCGTACCGCATCGGCAGTCCCCTGGAACCATTTAGGATTATCAGGTGTTTGCTCCGCTGCGAGTATATCAACAAACCCGCTACTAAATAAACTAAACTGGTAAGTGTTTTTAATATGCTTATTTAATGAAGCAGAATTGAATTGCGTAAGCACCAATATTCTATTTAGACTGGAGTTGATACAGTTGGAGATAGGGATATCTACCAAACGGTATTTACCGGCAATGGGTACTGCGGGTTTACTTCTGCTTGCGGTTAGAGGATACAATCTTGATCCCGCTCCGCCACCTAAAACAATCGCTATAACTGATTTGGTTTCCATATGTGAAAAGTTATTGATTAATTAAATTTGTTGTTACGATTTTGCGATTACAAACATATTCAAATTTCAATGAAAGTTATTTTAAACTCTCATATAATTTAATATATTGCCCCGTACTGGTCTCCCAACTAAAATCCAGTTCCATAATGGTGGCCAGGGTCTTTGCCAGCAGCTTAGGTTGTTCATACATTTCCAGGGCCCTGTGTATTGAATAGGTGATATCCCAGACGGTGGCATCATTAAAGCGTATACCATAACCCCCGGGATCACCAAAATCAATCACGGTATCCCGCAATCCTCCCGTGTTTCTTACGATCGGAACGGTTCCATAGCGCATCGCATACATCTGGTTGAGCCCGCATGGCTCTACCCTGCTGGGCATTAATAAAAAATCGGCGCCCGCATATAACTGATGACTTAGCTTTTCATTGTACCCGATCTTGGAGTTATAATATCCAACCAACTGGTGTTTCATGTTTTCGAGTTCCCATTCTACCGAAGGATCACCGCTCCCCAATACCAAAAAACTCATTTTGCCTTCCAGGTGATATACGGAATCATAAATTGCCTGTGGTAGCAGGTCGGCCGCTTTTTCATGCACCAGCCGGCCGATAAATATGAACAAAGGTTTTTCAATATCTAAATTATATAAGTCGCACAATACTTTTTTATTGGCCAGTTTTCCTTCCGCTGCATCCGCTGTGGTAAAGTTGGGGTCAATATAAGTATCTATTGCAGGGTCCCACACAGCCGCGTCTATACCGTTTAATATTCCGGTACATTTTCCTTTTTCATATTCAAATAAATTTTCCAGCCCATTGGCATTTTGCCGCATCTCTTCCAGGTAACTCTGGCTTACGGTAGTTACTTTTCTTGCACATTTAACCGCGCAGGCCAATGGATTAATATCATTTCGCCAATCCAGTTTGCCCCACTCCCAGGTATCCCAGTTGGGAAGATACCTTGATTTATCCCAGCCCATCTGGCCCTGGTACTGTGCATTGTGTATGGTAAGCACAGTAGGAACAGAAGATAAATGACGATAACCAAAGCAATGTTGCATCATAAACGGAACAAGCCCTGCCTGGTGATCATGCACATGCACGATATCCGGCCGGTGCTGCCATTGAGATAACCAATCCACCACGGCGATCTGGAATGCAGTAAACCGCTCCGTATCATCACCATAGCCATACACGGATTCCCGGTCCAGTAATCCATTAATGTCTACCAGGTATAAATCAAACCCAAGTTTATTTGTTTTTTCCTTGATGATAGTGTAGTTGAACCAGAACTCTCCCATTCCGAAAGATCCTTTATGTACTATGTCAAAATCATGCTCGTACAAAAATTTTGTCCTGTACATTGGCATCACCACTTTGGCGATATGTCCAAGCTGATTTTGATATTTAGGCAGAGCGCCTACCACATCACCCAACCCGCCTGCTTTTGCTACCGGGTAACATTCGGCGCTAACGTGTAATATTTCCATGAATATATGAATTGGTATTCGGCTTCAAATTAAGAAGGTTTTCGTTCAAAACAAATTAAGTAATGAAAATTTTTCCTAATGATAAAATTATTCTACTTTGGGCATCTTTAAATATTTATTCTATTATGAGCCAACAAGCCAATACACACGAAACTACCAAATGGTCACAATTTGGAACACTTATTACTGTCTTTTTTTTCTGGGGATTTGTAGCCGCCAGTAACGACATCCTGATCCCGGTATTTAAAAAGGCCTTTAGTTTATCGCAAACACAAAGCCAGTTAGTTTCTTTCGCTTTTTATGTAGCTTATACGGTTGGCTCGCTTATTTATTTCGGAATTTCAAAATTGATCGGTGGCGATCTGTTGAACAGGATCGGGTATAAAAACGGGATTGCTCTTGGATTAATAATTTCTGCCATCGGTACCTTATTATTTTATCCCGCTGCAAATAATTCTTCTTTCACTTTAATGATCACAGGATTGTTTGTTGTTGGCCTCGGTTTTTCATTGCAGCAAATTGCTGCCAATCCGTTAGCAATCATCATGGGTAACCCCAAAACGGGTTCGCAACGGCTTATTATGGCGGGGGGTGTAAATAACTTCGGCACTACCATCGGACCGCTACTCGTAAGTTTTGCGATTTTCGGAAGTGTTTCAGCAGGTTCTTCCGTAGCAAGTATCGAAAGCGTTAAAATACCTTACCTGATACTCGGAGCCGCTTTTTTACTGGTAGCATTATTTATAAAGTTCTCATCTGTTCCCAATAAAATAGATCTTGACCAGGTTGCGGAAAAGGAAGCTGTTTCTGAAAATAAAGTATTACATAAAACCTCTGCGTTTCAATACCCGCAACTGGTACTCGGTATGATCGGCATCTTTGTATATGTGGGGGTAGAAGTATCAACAGCCAGTAACCTTCCGGCTTATATGGAAAAACACTTAGGAGTGCCTACTGAAAAGATCGCACCTTATATTTCATTGTATTGGGCAAGTTTAATGATTGGCCGGTGGACCGGTGCTGTGGGGGCTTTTGATGTGAGTAAAGGCATAAAAAAAATACTCAGTTTTTTAATGCCCTACCTTGCTTTTGGAGTTTTCCTGCTGGTGAATACGATCGCTCAGCACGACGTCACCCAGTTTTTTGTGTATGCATTCGTGATCGCAGTAATGATTATCGGCGATATTTTAAGCAAGGGTAATCCTGCGAGGATGTTGCTGATCTTTTCGGGATTGGGTATCACAGCATTATTCCTTGGTATCGTCACTTCGGGAATGGTAAGCGCATATGCTTTTATAAGTGTGGGTCTTTTTTGCAGTACGTTATGGCCATGTATATTTACATTAGCTGTGGCAGGCCTGGGTAAAAATACCGGCCAGGGTAGTAGCTTACTGATCATGATGATTATGGGTGGAGGATTTATGAGTGTTGCACAAGGAGCGCTTGCCGATAAAATAGGTATCCAATATAGTTACATTATTGGCATTGCCTGCTTTGCTTATCTTGCATTTTATGCTATTAGGGCCAAAGCGGTTTTGATTTCACAAGGTATAGATTATGATGCATTAAATGCCGAAGGAGGGCACTAATGTCAATGATTAATCGTCATATTATTTATTAAATGGTAAATAAATCAAATACATTGATTTTATGAAAAAAAAATACGCTGTTGGAATTGATGTGGGAGGCACCACAGCCAAGTTTGGTATCGTAGACCGTAGCGGCCAGATCCTCCAACAGGACCGCGTGCCAAGCAATGAACATGAAATAGTAGAAGATTTTATTGATGACATGCACGCTAAGTTATTTCCAATGATTGAAAAAGCCGGTGGCATCGGCAATTTTGTAGGAATTGGTATGGGAGCACCCAATGGCAATTTTTATTCAGGCACTATTGAATATGCACCTAATTTAAAGTGGAAGGGCATTATACCAATCGCCGAATTAATGGAAAAAAAATTTGGCATGGCCACCAGGCTTACCAACGACGCCAATGCTGCAGCAGTAGGTGAAATGATGTATGGATGCACTAAAAACATAAAAGATTTTATTACCATTACTTTGGGTACCGGCGTGGGCAGTGGTATTGTAATAGACGGAAAAATCGTATTGGGGCATGATGGCTTTGCAGGCGAACTGGGTCATACGATCATACGCCCGGGTGGCAGAATGCACAAATCAACAGGGATGAAGGGCAGCCTGGAATCTTATGCTTCGGCTACCGGCGTACGCGAAACGGCCATAGAATTATTGACCGCGCACCCGGAAGCGCCAAGCCTTTTACGAAATTACAGTATTAATGAACTCACCAGTGAAACTGTGTATGATTGCGCAATGCAGGGTGATACGATTGCCAATAATATCTTCGAATTCACGGGGCAAATACTGGGAGAATCTCTGGCAAATTTTGTAATGTTTTCATCCCCCCAGGCCATCATTCTATTCGGAGGCCTTACCAAAGCAGGTAACCTGTTGTTAAATCCAACCCGTAAATATATGGAGGCAAACCTGCTGCCGATTTTTCAAAACAAAGTAAAATTGCTGTTTAGCGAATTAAAGGAAGCTGATGCCGCGATATTGGGTGCCAGTGCGTTGGTATGGAAGACCAAGAATTGAGTGGTTATGGAGTATATCATTTTGAGTTTACGGTTTTCGGTTTACAATGCGTCACTTTGTAATAATCATATCCGTCTGAATGAAGACCATAGTTGACCTGATTCTACTTTTCTTTCGGTCTTTCAATTTTATGAGGGCAGGTAATTTTTGACAGAAAATCCTTGATAATTGCATTCTTTTTTCACCTTTGCCAGGTCAATGTTATCATCTTCCAGCAGGCGGTAAAGTTTCATTTTCGTATACAAAATTATCATTGCCGGGGTTAGTTTTTGATGACCGCATATTTTAAACGGCAAGCAGGTAAAAATAAATAAGACAGTACCGCCAGGATAAAAACTATTTTGTTTTTTAATACATAATTATCTTTCTTTATCTAAAAGGATTCGCGTAATTTACAGTAATTAGCATTTAATACTAATAAAATGCGGGAGAATTAGCCAATTAACATTAAATCAGTATTTTTGACCTCTTGCAAATCCTGTTATATTCACTATACTAACAGATTATTAAATTTTAATATTTAACCGTTTTCATTAAATATGAAGAAAAGAGTAACAAAGATAGGGGTACTTACGTCAGGAGGGGATGCCCCTGGTATGAATGCCGCGGTGAGGGCAGTAGTACGTACAGGAATTTATCATGGGCTGGATGTATTTGGAATTATGCGTGGTTTTACGGGGATGGTTGAAAATGACATTTTCAAAATGGAAAGCAGGAGTGTGGCCAATATCATTCAAAGGGGAGGGACCATTTTAAAAACTTCCCGCTGTAAAGATTTTTTTACCCCCGAAGGAAGAAAAAAGGCTTTTGAAAATTTAACAAAATGGGGTATCAATGGCCTTGTGATCATTGGGGGTGACGGAAGTTTTCGTGGTGCGCAAACTTTTAGTAACGAATACGATATTCCTTGCGTAGGGTTGCCAGGTACCATTGACAAGGATATTGCCGGCACGGATTTTACCATTGGTTTCGATACCGCTGTGAATACTGCTGTGGAAGCCATCGACAAGATAAGAGATACCGCTGATGCTCATGACCGGCTGTTTATAATTGAAGTAATGGGCAGGGATGCAGGTTATATCGCATTACACAGCGGAATTTCAACGGGTGCGGAAAACATCCTGATCCCTGAGCGTAAAACAGATATTGAAGAAATCATTAATCAATTGGCTGAAAAAGAAAGGCGTCATAAATTGGTAAACCTGATCGTAGTGGCGGAAGGCGATGAATTTGGAGGCGCCGATTATGTCGCTAAAGTAATTAAAGAAAGATTGCCCATCCAGGAGGTGAGGGTTTGTATCCTGGGGCATATCCAGCGGGGTGGCTCACCCAGTTGTTTCGACAGGCTGATCGCAAGCAGGATGGGCTATTCTGCAGTAGAATGTTTAATGGAAGGAAAGCACAATGTGTTTGTAGGCATGGTAAATAACAGAATGCATTATACCCCGCTTAATGAGGCAGTTAAAAAGAAACAGCGCATCAGCGAAGAGTGGATGAAGATCGTGAAGATACTGGCATCGTGAATTGGCTTCTGCTTTGTACGGGGGTGGTAATATAAGTATATAAAGTATGTAAAGTGTATAAAGAGTAAACACTATCTGCTAGACTTTAAAAATGTAAAATAAAATAATTACGTTTGTTTTGCTCAATAGTGAAAAAAGTATACAAGTGCAACAGTTAATCCGGGTGGTACGCGGATCAACGAAATTAAGCAACACTTTAGCCTTGCTCATAAAAAATTCAACTCACTTTTTTCCCTTATTAAGCCTGACCAATATCCTCTATCTAGTAACTAACATCAAGATAAAATTATGAGTAAAAACATTACCAAATACCTGCACCAGAATATGGATAAAGAAGCAGGCATACTGCATACTATTAAAAGAACAAAAATTGTTGCCACGGTTGGACCTGCCTGCTCTACCTACGAAAAATTATTGGAGCTGGTAGTCGCGGGAGTAAATGTTTTTCGCTTAAATTTCTCTCATGGATCGTATGAAGCCAAGTCTGAAATCATAGAATTTATCAGGGAGATTAACAGGACCCAGCCATTTAACATCGCTATTCTTGGCGATCTGCAGGGACCAAAATTACGGGTGGGCGATCTCGAGGGAGGCCAAATAGAATTGAAAGATGGCAGCGAATTTATATTTACTACCCAAAAAATAATTGGAACGCCCGATAAAATTTACGTATCCTATAAAAATCTTGCCAAGGATGTAAAAGTGGGTGAACGCATATTCCTGGATGATGGCAAAATGGAATTAAGGGCAGAAGAAATCTTAAATGATACTGAAGTGCGGGTATCCGTAACATTGGGTGGCCTTTTAACACCAAAGAAAGGCGTTAATCTTCCGGACTCTGCATTGACGATGCCATCGCTCACCGAAAAAGATATTGATGACCTTGAATTTATTATTGAACATGACCTTGACTGGGTAGCCCTGTCATTTGTAAGAAAAGCGAATGATATCATTGATCTCAAAAAACGCATCAAGGATAAAAACAGTAAAATAAAAGTAATTTCTAAAATAGAAATGCCCGAAGCGTTGAAAAACATACGGGATATTATTGTTGAAAGCGATGGCGTGATGATTGCCCGGGGCGATTTAGGTGTGGAAGTTCCGGTAGAACAGGTGCCGATGATACAAAAAGAGATCATCCGTAAATGTATGCGAAGGGCAAAACCAGTAATAGTTGCTACGCAAATGATGGAAAGCATGATGGAACGTACCAAACCAAACCGTAGCGAGGTAACGGATGTTGCGAACGCAGTACTGGAAGGAGCCGACGCCGTGATGCTAAGCGGGGAAACCGCCATGGGGCATTATCCCAGGCTTGTTGTGGAAATGATGAGTAAAATTATCCTGGAAGTGGAAGGTACGGCATATGATTATGACCGCAATGATATATTGGCGCCGCAGGCCCACTCCCCTTCTTTATTGAGTGATGCGCTTTGTTACACGGCATGCAAACTTGCGCAGGATATTAATGCGAATGCGCTGGTTGGGATGACGCAAACCGGTTACACCGGCTTTATGCTGAGTAGTTATCGGCCAAAGGCACCCTTGTTTATTTTTAGCAAAGAAACCACCCTGATCAATCAATTGAGTTTAAGCTGGGGAGTGCGAGCTATTTACTATGCAGAAGAAGAAAGTTTGGATACCATTATTTTTGACCAGGTCAACATTCTGAAAGAAAGAGGTTTTATTAAATCTGCCGATGTAGTCGTAAGTACGGGTAGTACACCCACCAAGCTTCATTTACCCACCAACACATTGAAAATTACTGTTGTGGACTAATGACGGGCTTGTTCCGGATAACGGGGATGTTCAGACGGAGTTATAGATGGGGTAATACTCTATTTTGCCCCCGGCTCCCTGAAGAGGGAGGTACTCAAACAGTATTCGAAACCGGGATATTTTTATTGAATATTTCCCGGCTTTCTTTTATCAAGATAGAAGAATAGCCAAAGAATTTTTAATGAAGCAACTTTAAATTCCTATCAACCTATCTAATGTCTGCAAGAAAACTATAGAACGCCCATTGGACGGGAAGTTAGCCGATTTTTAT
>JBDTVX010000157.1:0-12469 GCA_040007015.1 Ferruginibacter sp.
TAAAGGACAACCAATTTTATAAGGAAGGGTTTAAAGTAGATATACAATTTGAGGCGCCCAAATCATTTGTGCTGGAGAACTGTACCTTTGAATCAGGAAAAGCGACCCTAAAACCTGAAGCAAGCTCAGTACTGGATGAACTGGTTGAGTACCTGAAAAGAAAAGACGATGAAAGAATTGAAATTGGCGGTCATACAGACAATGTAGGTAAGGCAGAAGCCAACATGGTTTTATCGACCAACAGGGCAAATACGGTAAGGGATTATTTATTGACAAAGAGTATTGCTCCTGAAAGAGTTACTTCGAAGGGATATGGCATGACCGTACCAATAGCAGACAATGATTCTGAAGAGGGCAGGCAGGTAAACAGGCGAACCGAAGTGAAAATATTAGAGTAAGGCCCCCATCCCCTAATGGGTGTAATGCCGGGGCATAAAATTGCCAGACTCCAAATTAACAAAACCTTTACCTGCCAACTACCCTGCATTACAACCCTTTAGGCGATGGGGGTACCGGTTACAATTTTTCCCGCTACCGGTTTTAGTTTAGTTTTGCACGGATATAATTAAATGAAGAAAATAGACAGCTACATACTTAAGAAATACCTCACAACTTTTTTCTTTTGTTTAGTATTGTTCACAGCTATAGTGGTTGTGATAGATATCAGCGAGAAAACAGATGATTTTGTAAAATCCAAATTGCCCGTAGGAAAGATCATTACGGACTTTTATTTTGGCCTTGTTCCCCGCATTGATGCCATGCTGTTCCCCTTGTTTGTATTTATCGCGGTTATATTTTTTACGGCAAAAATGGCAGAGCGCTCGGAAGTGATCGCTATACTCAGCAGTGGCGTTAGTTTCAGGCGCTTTCTTTTTCCGTACTGGATCGGGAGTATTTTTTTGGCTGCTATCCTTTGGTTGATATACCAGTTTGTATTACCAAGGGCCAATGCCATCTGGGGTACTTTCCAGGCAAAATATATTGATTATACACCCGTAGATTTCAGGTCTTTTCCGCAAAATTATTATTTCAGGCTGGATTCAAATTCCTATGCCGGCATTAAATATTATGATACAACCAGTAAGGCAGGGGGGAATTTTTTTATTCAGAAATTTGCAGATAACCAGTTGAAATATAACCTGCGGGCAGAAAACATTGCCTGGGATACTGGTGTAAAAAAATGGAGAATGAATAGTGTGATGGAACGTTTTTTTATAAATGGCAAAGAATCTGTAAAGCACCATACTACGCTTTTAATGAATTATGATTTTAAACCGGTTGATTTAAGAAGGGATGAATATTTAAAAGATCGCCTACCCACACCTGAGTTAAAGGATCTGATCAGGAAGGAAGAAATAAGGGGATCCGAAGGTATTAATTCCCTGCTGGTTGAAAGGTACAACCGGGATGCCATACCTGTTTCAGTAATCATATTATCAATGATCGGGGCCACCCTTTCATCCCGCAGGGTTAGAGGGGGCAGTGGTTTTCATTTGGCCATCGGTGTTATACTCAGTGTATTATATATACTGTTCGGCCGTTTTTCACTGGTATTTGCTACGAAGGGAAATTTTACGCCTTTCCTGGCCGCCTGGGTCCCCAATATTATATTTGGAACGCTCGCCTATTATTTTTATCGAAGGGCGGCGAGGTGACATAATGAACAATGAATAATGAGTAATGAATCATGAACCATTATTATCAATTATTAATTATTAATTTACCCTTTTACAAGCTTATTATAACTGGTGGCAATACCTTTTATTAATGAAGAGCTAAATCCCTGGTGCTCCATTTCATTCAGTCCTACTATTGTGCAGCCCTTGGGTGTGGTTACTTTATCAATTTCCTGCTCGGGGTGAGTACCTTTTTGTAATAATAATTCGGCAGCACCTTTTACGGTTTGGGCTGCAATTAAATTAGCCGTAACTGAGTCAAAACCTATCTCTATGCCACCTTGTATATTGGCACGGATATAACGCATTGCATAGGCAGTGCCACAGGCGCCTAACACAGTGGCTGCATCCATTAATTTTTCATCTATCACGGTTACTTTGCCCAGGGTTGCAAATAATGCGGTTACAAAACCAACCTGGGTATCGGATGCGTTGGAATAGCTGATGCAGGTCATGCTTTCCTGTATAGCAATGGCCGTATTGGGCATGGCACGGAAAACAGGGATCTTCTTTTTTATTGTTGTTCCTATTTCTTCCACCAATACACCGGTGACTACAGAAACAAGTATATGTTTTGGGGTCAGCTCTTTTTTTAAACCATTCAATACATCACTCACCTGGAATGGTTTAACGGCTAATATTACAAGCTCACTGCTACGAATAGCTGCTGCATTATCTGAAGTTGTATTTACTCCTTTATCTGCCAGGTGTTTTATGGTAGCCGTATTCCTTTTAGTTACCGTTATATCTGAAGCCACGCAGAATTTGCTTTTTATTAATCCTTCAGCAATTGCTGTTCCAAGGTTTCCTCCTCCGATAATGGCTATTTTCTTTTTCATAATGGTTAATGGTTGGTCGTTGTAAGTTGCTTGTGTTTGCCTGTAGTTGGTAGTTGGTAGTTGATCGCTTGTGTTCTTACGACCAACAACCACCGGCCAACAACCAGCGGTATTTATAAGGCAATCAATGCCTGTTCAGATTCATGTCCGGCCAAATGATTGCCGATCGCTTGATCATATTTGTTTTTCCAGGCAATAATAGAACCCCAGTTTTCGTCATCAATGCTGATAGCCCCTTCAGTAACGGTTCCGAGCCATTCGAATGGAAAGCTTTTTGCTTTTAAATTTGCTTCAAGCGCTTCCACCCCTTTTTTATTTACCGATACAATTACCCTGCTCTGTGCCTCTCCAAACAGCCATGCATCTTTACGGATAGCTTTGTTGGAGGTTATGCTATAACCCAGGCACCTGTTGAAAGCGCTTTCCGTAAGTGTTACAAATAAACCGCCTTCACTTATATCATGTGCCGAACTGATCAGTTGATCACTGACCAGGACTTCTATCAGCCGCTGCAAAGTATATTCTTCTTCCAAATCAAAATAGGGCGCAGGGCTGAATTCTATCCCTTGTATTTTATGTAAATATTCTGATGAGTTGATATCATTCCTGCTTTGCCCGATTAAATAAATATAATCTCCCGGGTTTTTAAAATCCATGGTCATCTTCCTGTTCACATTATTTAATAAGCCCACCATACCAATAGTTGGAGTAGGGTACACCGGGCCATCCGGCGATTGGTTGTAGAAACTTACATTACCACCGGTAACAGGCGTATCAAATTTAATGCATGCTTCGCCCATGCCTTTAATTGCATTCACAAACTGGTAATACACTTCGGGATTATAAGGATTGCCAAAATTCAGGCAATTGGTAACACCCAACGGCTGGCCCCCGCTGCATACAATGTTCCGTGCCGCTTCCGCTACCGCGATCATTGCTCCTTTAAAAGGATCTGCAAACACATAGCGGCTGTTACAATCCGTTGTCAGGGCAAGCCCTTTACTGGTTGGCTTTGCTACTACTATGGCCGCGTCACTTGGCTCATTTGTACTGGATGTACCTGCTCCCACCATACTATCGTATTGTGTATACACCCAGCGTTTACTTGCAATATTAGGTACCTGGATTAATTGCTCCGCTACCGATTTTAGATTTTCGGGCAATTTAATCGCATCCGCATTAAACGCTGCCACCTGGTCAAGGTATTGCGGCCTCGTATATTCTCTTTCATATTGAGGGGCGCCACCACCCAATACCAATTCAACTGCCGGAATTGATGCTTCCAATATTCCGTTCATATAAAATTCCAAAATACCGCCTTCGGTTACGGTGCCAATTTCGCTGCAGGGAAGATCCCATTTCTCAAATACTTTTATAATGTCCGCCTCCCTTCCTTTTTCAGCCACCAATAACATTCTTTCCTGGCTTTCGCTCAGCAATAATTCCCAGGCCTTCATATTTTGTTGCCGCGCTGGAACTTTATCAAGGTCTATCCTCATTCCTGAATTTCCTTTGGCACTCATTTCCGCCGTGGAGCAAATGATCCCCGCAGCTCCCATATCCTGCATCCCTATGATGGCGCCTGTTTTTATTACTTCAAGACAGGCTTCCAATAATTTTTTTTCCTGGAACGGATCGCCTACCTGTACCGCGGGAAGATCTTCGGCGCTATCCGCGGTGATATTGGCCGACGCAAATGAAGCCCCTCCAATACCGTCTTTACCGGTAGCGCTTCCTACAAAGAAAACCGGGTTGCCTTTTCCTTCCGCAATGGCGGATATTGTGTCGCCATTCTTTAAGATGCCCACGCTCATGGCGTTTACCAATGGGTTGGTGTGATAACAATTTTCAAAATAAATCTCACCTCCCACCGTAGGCACACCAAAGCAGTTGCCATAATGGCCGATACCATGAACTACCCCAGCTAATAAATGCTGGGTTTTAGGCTCTTCTAAATTTCCAAAACGCAATGAATTCAATGAAGCGATCGGCCTTGCACCCATTGTAAAAATATCCCGGTGAATACCGCCTACTCCAGTTGCCGCTCCCTGGAAAGGCTCAATGGCACTGGGATGGTTGTGGCTTTCGATCTTAAATACCACGCCATATCCATCGCCGATATCCATCAGCCCCGCATTTTCTTCACCGGCTTTCACCAGCATCTTCTTTCCATCCCTCGGCAGAGTTTTCAGCCATTTGATGGAGTTTTTGTAACTGCAATGTTCACTCCACATGGCACTAAAGCAACAGAGCTCTGTAAAGTTGGGAATGCGACCCAGCTTTTGCTGTATCAATGCAAATTCTTCAGCAGTAAGCCGAAGTTGTTCTGCGGTTGTAACGGTTATTTCCATAATTGTATAAGAAAGTGCGAAAGTACAACCTGTACGCTTTTTTACGGCCAGATAAATATTTATTATTTTATTTTAAGGGCTATTTAATAAAGATTTTCGTATTTAACTGGTATTTTTTAATTGGCCTGATCCGATGGCTGCCGGATGCAAGAATTACCACGTATAGGCATTTGTATATGGGAAGATGAGCGATTATTGCGAATTCCCGCAAAAGAAAAAATCTATACTTCTTAACCGCTATCATGAATAATTTTTCTCTTCGCTTAATTAGGCTCATTTTAAAAAATCATTCGTAAATTTAACAAATTAAAAAATATGATAATATTCATATATTTAAATAATTTGCCGCAAAATCAACACTATTTTTAGTAAAATATGATTTATTGCAAAAGTTTGTCGTATTTTGTGCCTCTAAAACATAAAAATAAATGCAATCACTACGTTTTAAAGCAATTGACAACTTGCGCTCTAACCCTGAAGTAGCGGTTAAAGCCTCTGCAAAAATTACCGCAATTTTTGGTGAAAGTGTGTTTACGCTTAAAACTGCCCGCCAGTTTTTAAGTGACGAAGCCTATAAAAGTTTGGTATCCTCTATCAAAGGGGGTAAAAAAATTGACCGCAATATGGGCAACCAAATTGCGAACGGATTAAAGGCCTGGGCGGAAACCAAAGGGGTTTCTCATTACACGCACTGGTTTCAACCTCTAACCGAGCAATCTGCAGAAAAACATGATTCATTTTTTACATTAAAAGGCGATGGTACTCCAATTGAAGAATTTGAGGGTGCAGCTTTAATTCAGCAGGAACCGGATGCATCTTCCTTTCCGTCAGGAGGCTTAAGGGCAACTTTTGAAGCACGAGGCTATACAGCCTGGGATCCTTCATCTCCCATCTTTATAATGGAAATCGGCAATGGAAAAACTTTATGTGTTCCAACCATCTTTGTTTCTTACACAGGGGAGTCACTGGATGCAAAAACTCCATTACTGAAAGCATTGGTAGCATTGGATAAGGCTGCTGTTGAAGTGGCCCAGTATTTTGATAAAAATGTAACAAAAGTTACTGCAACCCTTGGTTGGGAACAGGAATATTTTGTGATCGATGCCGCTATGGCCAATGCACGCCCGGATATAGTAATGACAGGCCGTACGGTATTTGGTCATGCGCCTGCCAAGGGGCAACAGCTGGAAGATCATTATTTTGGAGCAATACCGGAAAGAATATATGCTTTCATGAGGGATTATGAGATGGAAGCTTATAAGCTGGCTATTCCTTTGCGTACCCGTCACAACGAGGTGGCTCCTTCACAATTTGAGTGCGCCCCTATTTATGAGGAGGCAAACCTTGCTGTGGATCATAATACTTTATTAATGGATGTAATGACACGGGTGGCCAAGCGTCACGGACTGATCGTGCTGTTGCACGAAAAACCATTTGCCGGTATCAATGGCAGCGGCAAACACAATAACTGGAGTATAGCAACAGATACAGGTATTAATTTACTTGCTCCCGGTAAAACGCCTAAAACCAACCTGATGTTTTTAACTTTTTTTGTGAACACGATCAAAGCGGTTCATGATTATGCAGGTTTATTAAGAGCATCTATTGCCAGCGCAGGCAACGATCACCGTCTTGGCGCCAACGAAGCCCCCCCGGCAATCATTTCTATATTCATTGGTAAATATCTTACAGAAGTTTTGAACCAGGTAGAGACCCGTGTAGGAGGTAAATTCGATGAGCAGGATGAAGCGATGCTGAAGCTGGATATTCACAAAACTATCCCGGAACTGATGCTTGACAATACGGATAGAAACCGTACTTCGCCATTTGCTTTTACCGGCAATAAATTTGAATTCCGCGCAGTAGGTTCCGCAGCCAATTGTGCTATTAACATGACTGTATTAAATTCTATCATTGCGCAAACATTAAAACAATTTAAAAAGGACGTGGATGGGTTTATAGAAAGTGGCGATAAAAAGGAAATTGCTATTATGCACGTTATTCAGAAATACATTGTAGAAAGTAAGTCTGTATTATTTGAAGGAGATGGTTATAGCGAAGAATGGACGAATGAAGCGGAAAAAAGAGGATTACCGAATGTGAAAACAACTCCACTGGCTTTGGATGCGTACCTGACTGACCAGTCGAAACATTTATTTGAAAGCAATGACATATATACTCATGCTGAACTGGAAGCCCGGCATGAAGTTATGCTGGAAGCGTATATAAAAAAGGTACAGATAGAAGCAAGGACCATGGGTGAATTGGCCACGTCGCTGATTTTACCATCGGCCGTAAAGTATCAGAATATCCTGCTTGAAAATATCAGTGGATTAAAAGCAGCAGGTTTAAGTGAAGGGGCCTATACAAATCAACTGAACATTTTAGAAGAGATCAGCAATCATATAAATGCCATGAGTACCGGCGTAAAAAATATGATCGAGGAAAGGAAAAAAGCAAATATTATCACTGATACAAGAGAGAAGGCGATTGCATATTGTGATAATGTAAAAGGAAAGCATTTTGACGAAATACGCTACCATGTGGATAAACTGGAATTATTGGTAGATGATTCTCATTGGTTATTGCCTAAGTACAGGGAAATGCTGTTCCTAAGATAATAATTTAATAAAAATAATTAAACTCCTTTGTAAAACGGGTTTATTTAATACACTCCCCGCTCTGTGCTGTTAACAGGAAATAGCGCCGGTAATAATTAGCTGGCAGGCAATCGTAAAAGGCCCGGTTCACATTTGTGCCCGGGTTTTTTCTTTATAGGTGTTGAACCATACCGGGCATATCAGGGGCCGGGAAGAAATGGTGAATGATATCATATTACTTTTTTAACTGGTAAAGCATGCAGATTGGAAGGAAGCATTAACTTTGCTATTGAAAAATGAAGCATCAAAATAACCATGCAATAGCATTGGCAGCTTGTTTTTATACAAAAGCTGAATATGATAATTTATTATTGGTATCAGACGATAAAAAGAATATGTGTGATACGTATGATGAATGGTTATATAAATTTATGAAAATGAAGGAAGGCATGGCCGCCGAAGGGGTATTTGTTACGGAGATTTTTATAAATATAGATGAACTGCAATCCTGGTGCGCCAAAAATAAAGTAAAAAATACCGGCGCCAGCCGTTCAAGATATGTGATGGAATTGGCCAGGAAATACGATAAATAAACATGCCGGTTAATGCGCCTGTCAATACTTAGATATTCGCTTTATAGAAATTCAAAAATTTCCTGAAGCCGGCACTGCGCAATAATATTTTTTGAAAAATAAAAATACCAGCCACCGCGCATACAATACCAGCCAGTACATCCAACACATAATGATGACTGGTGTAAACTGCCGCAAACCAGATACCAAGCATCACCGTTATAAACACCAGGTTCATCCAGCCCGATCTTTTCTTTATGCCGAAGTAAACAACTATTAACGGATAAGAAGAATGCAATGAAGGCATAGCTGCAAATACATTGGAGCTTTTTTCATATAGGGTATTAAATACATTGATATTAAAATAATCGTCGAACCTGTGCAGGCCGGCAGTATTTCCCAGGGTTCCCGGTATAAAACTTGCGCCATTTATTTGGTAATACCAGGGTGGCGCGGCAGGGTATGCATAATAAATAATAAATCCCAGCAGGTTTACCAATACAAAAGTTAAGGAGAAATGCAGGAACAGCATTTTATCTTTGAAAAAAAGATATGCTGCAAATGCAAGCGGAACGGGTATCCAGCATAAATAAAATAAGCCCGACATGATATCGAGCCAGGTGCGGCTCTTTTGCAGCCAATATTCGTTGAGGGTTACTATTTTGCCATAGTAATGGATGCCAAAAAAAGATTTTTCTGCATCGTAGAGTTCCTGTATGTGTACCGTGTTAAATTTATAATTTGGAAATGCTTTCATGTAATCAAACAAGATCCAATATACAATGAATATGGAAAACCCGGTAATGAATTTCCTGGCTACGGGGGACAAAAAAAAACAGGTATTAAAGATCGCCGTGAGCACCAGCTGATCCGTTTTAAAACCGATTAAAAAAAATGAGATAAGCAGGTAAACAGATGAAACTACTAAAGCAATAATAATACTGTTGCGGGAATATAGGCCTGCTTTTTCTTTATTCATCAACTTTTGTTAGGTTGCCTGGTAAAACCGGATCTTAAAATGATATCCCACAAAGATGAACTTACGCCATACCCTTTTGTAGGATCCTGGTAGTGATGCAACATGTGATGTTGCTTGACCTTTTTCATAATTGGGTTTTTAAAATTGTGATGATGCATGGCATAATGCAACATGTCGTAGACAAGATAACCCAATAAAAACCCGGGAAAAAATGCGAATAAAAATTTCTGTTCCAGGAATAATGAAAACAAAAAATAGAATAATGCGGCCAAAGGAATACTTGCAGACGGAGGCATTACCAATCTTTTTTTATCCCTGGGATAATCGTGGTGTACACCATGAAAAATAAAATGCATTTTCCTGCCAAACTCAGAAGTTGGATGGTAATGAAAAATATAGCGATGAAGAAAATATTCAGTAATCGTCCAAACAATTATTCCGGCAATGAAATAGATAACAAAACCGGGAATGCTGGTAGTGAAACTAAATGCCTTATAGGAAAAAAATAAGATTGCAGGAATATAAATATACAGGGGTACCGTAAAATGTACCTTTGATAAGCTGTCAAAAATATTGTTCTTAAATAATTTGATCGACTCTTCGCTATTGGATATATAATTTCTTTTCATCTTGTTTAATTATATCAGGTTCATCCTATCTTTAATCGCTGCTTTACAACCGAATGGCTATTAGGCTCAATACCGCAAATTTCAACGTACTCAACATTAGGTGACCAAAATGATCCCCCGTTCATTTTTATAAAAATACTGGTTAGTATCGCAGGTTTCTCGTTAATATTGGTATAAATATAAAATTTCTTATCAGCGCCCAGCCTTAAATATAATTTGTATTTTTTATAAGATACAAAGTTTAATTCGTATTGATTTTCTGCAATTTTTCTTGTTTTGAGTCCATATGCAAATTTTCTTTGTATAAAGCTCAGTTCTTCTCTTTGCCCCCTTTCCTGGTACCGGATCCAAAATTCATGAACCGGGTCTTCTGCATCTACAACCCCATTTTTATAATTAAGTTCATAAACGATGGTATTTATATTGTGCGTACGTTGAAGATAAAACAATTGTTTACTATTACCTGCGGGTACCGGAAAATCCTTTTGCTGTCCAAAGCCAGCCAAATGGATATTGCACAGGGTAAAAATAATCAAAAGTAATTTCCTTACATCCATATTATATCATTTTTTTTTGTCTTTCTCGTCCAGCGCCTTTTTTGCATCTGCCAGTCTTTTAAAAGCGGTTATATTTGTTAGCACCGCCATAATGGTTATCGGCATGGTAAAAACAGACATGGTTTCAAAGAGCTGAAAAGATGTTCCCGGAATAAAGTATTTAAAATTGCCGCCAATAAAATAACCAATAATACCGCAGGCCAGGGCTGCTACACCTGTTAATACCACCCGTTCAGGTCGTTGCATAAGCCCGCCCTTATTCTCGATACCCAATCCCTCGCTTCTTGCCCTGGTATAGCTTACCATCATGGAGCCGATCAATGCGATAAATGCGAATAAGGAGCTAAAGAAATAATGATGGCCAACCAGGTAATAACAGATGCCTAAAAACATGATCAACTCGCTATACCTGTCGAGTACTGAATCGAATAACGCCCCAAAGGTAGAACTCATATTTCCTAATCTTGCCACTTGTCCGTCCAGCATATCAAATAACCCGGCAAATAATATCAGGGCGCCCGCCCAGCCCACATAAGACAGGTCGCCACGGTTGCCTTCCTCGGCGCCCATTATAAAAATAATGGCAACGCCTATATTAAGGATTAATCCCGTTATCGTAACAATGTTGGGCGTAAAACCAATTTTTATCAACCATTTTACCAAGGGATTGATAACGGTATAGATGATTTTTTGAAGCCGGTCTCTAACTAATTCATTTGCCATTGGATAATGTTTTCGTGTTAAAAATCAAACTTAATTTTTGTCCTGATCCCCCAGGTCGAGATCCCCGGGTTGTCGAGGTAAGACAAGCGTTTTACAAGATCAACCCTAACCAGACGGAATATATTTGCAATCCCTACGCTGACTTCCATATAAGGCTTACCATTTGTAAAAGCATAGGTAGTTTGCTTACCATCCGTAATGTCGGTAGGGAATTTAAAAAGATCCTGCATTTTTTCAGGATTATTTTCATCCCTTACGCCACCATATAATATTTTAAAACTGGCAACCTCGCGAAGCTTTAATTTTTTCAATAAGGGAATTTTATTAAAGAAAAAACCATTAAAATAAAAATCTAAATTAGACGCTATATACCTGTCGCTCACAAATTCCAGGAAATTCATAAGATTATAAGAATGGATCTGGTATGCATAGGTTTGATTGGCATGATGAATGGTCAATAGGGGAAAAGGAACTTTCCCAAAAATATACCCGCCGTCCACCGAGGCATCGGCATAACCGAATTGCGAAAGATAAAAACGTTTCTCCACACTCATGCTCAGATTTTGATAATTGTATTCGCCCCCCAGCAAGCCCTTTATGCCGGCAATATACTTGAACCAAAAAATAGGGTATTTATTAATGATGGGAACGCGAATATTTTTGCCCTGGTAAAATTGCTCATTGGGCGCCCACCTTATTTGAGCAGATATCTCGGAGGTAGTCACTTTGTTTATAAGGGAGGTATCGGTAGTTTTTCGGTAGAAGATATCCCCTGCGGGTGTTTGCTGCCAGTTATTAAAACCAAAAGTGTACTTTACATTTTTTCCAAACTCCCTTACATATTCTGTTTTAAAATTTCTGTTGTACAACCATTTGTTGTTATTGCCTCTTTTGAAAGATAGTAAAAAATTATCTTCACTTGCATACAACAAATCCTGCCCGGGTATGTCCGTGTCGTACTGGTAAGTGAATTTAAGATAATTGAGGGGGTATGAATAAATGGATTTATGGTTAAAGGAATACGTGACCCCCCCATAGTATTTAGGTATTTTATCTTTAAATCCGTACGCAAGATAATTTTCGAGGTAAATGAAATTGCTAAATTTAGGAGTAGTCCGCCCTCCGACTTTTAGTACAAATCCTTCCACCGGGTCAAAACTATAGAAGGTGTTTGTATTACCTAACTCCCAGGCGCCAAAAGACTTCCACCCTGAAAAAATAAGGCTGACAAGATCTCCGAACCGTTTAAAGGACTTCATATTTTTAAGGCTGTCTATATTGTAGTAAGCTTTTGTTTCTACTATCGTCAGGGGGTTGTGCCGGTGAGCGATCCAGAAACTATCCGGGGTTGCGGTAGCCGAAGAATTGCTTTTGTCGACGATGTCCTTTGCATTATATATACTGTCCGGCGCACGCAAATCCATTAAAAACTTTTTAAAAGATACGGTTCTTTCCCCTAATATTCCACCTGAAGCATTTTTTGTAAGGGCAAATTCTGCAAGCATACTGCTTTTAATTACATGAAACCTGCCGTCTGCGGATT
>JBDTVX010000158.1:0-12435 GCA_040007015.1 Ferruginibacter sp.
AATGAATAAAATGTTTTTATTAGTCATTCAGCATACATATTATATTATCGCGGGCATTTGCATATTATTTTTTATAATATTGTTTAACATTCAATCTGAGCGGTTTGCTGATTGCCTGGATTAACTTTAAAAAGTAGCCCGCAATTTCTTAATACATCATTTCATTTGAAAATTACCTTGTTCAAACTGCACATATTTAAATCAACCATCAATGAAAATACAATTATGTTCAATTAGTTTTATGCTGTTAAATATTCACTGTATCGCGCAGGATAAACAGTATGATATTACTTCCTACGGAGCAACAGGGGATGGCAAAACAGTTTCCACCAAACCGATACAAATGGCCGTGGATGCATGTAATACCAATGGCGGGGGAAAAGTGGTAATTCCCACCGGCACCTTTATAATTGGTACCATTCACCTGAAAAGCAATGTGCATTTGTATTTACAAAGTGGCGCCGTATTAAGAGGGAGCGCCAACCTGGACGATTATGAAATATTTATTCCGGACAGTCCTTTCAAAGCTATTCACAAAGGAATGTTGTTCACCGAAGATGCTGAAAATATTACTATTTCGGGAGAGGGTCAAATAGATGGAAATGGCGATGAATTTTTTGATCTCAATACCGCAAAGAAAATTAATGCTGCAGGTACCAGGTTTACCAGGCAAAAGGATGGATTTCGAAAAGTGATATCCGGCATAGGAGATGGCCCGGTGGTGCCCGGGGACAGGCCCTACCAAATGTTTGTATTCAGCAATTGTAAAAGGGTTTCGGTAAAAGATATTTTTGTTACCAGGGCACCTTTCTGGTGCATGCATTTCGCCGACTGCGATGCAGTAAATGTAACGGGTATACGCTTATGGAACAACCTGCTGGCACCAAACGCAGATGGAATCGATATTACCAGTTGCACAAATGTAACCGTTAGCAATTGTGATATCCGCGCAGGGGACGATGCCATCGCAATTACGGGATATGACCACCACTTTGAAATCCCGGGGTATAAAAGGCTGCGTCATATTTCAGAAAATATTTTGGTAACCAACTGTAATCTTCAATCCTATTCAAGCGGTATCCGCATCGGCTTCCTGGATCAGAATACGGTGCGTAATATCCAGGTAAGCAACGTTAATATTACCAACTCATCAAGAGGGATCGGTATTTTTTTAAGAGATGAAGGTTCGCTGGAAAATATGTCCTTCAGCAATATGTACATTGAAACAAAATTGCACACCGGTGATTGGTGGGGCAATGGAGAGCCTATACACATTTCCGCTGTGCGGGGAAAAGAAAATGTAGTATTGGGAAAAATAAAAAACATACAGTTCCGTGACATTATTTGCAAAGGCGAAAACGGGATATTGGTGTATGGTTCCGCCGAAAGTATTATTGAAGATGTTCATTTCAACAACATCACTTTTGAACTAACCGATAGCAAGCTAAATAATGTTGCAGGTGGAAATATAGACCTGCGTGGCGCAATGAGGGATACGGAACAATTGTTTGCAAGAGATATACCAGGATTACTTTTGCAATATGTAAAGGATGTATCCATCAACGATTTTAAACTGGTATGGAGCAATACCCGGATGCCTTTTTTTACGCATGGTATTGAAGCCAATAATTTTTCAAATATTACCGTTAAAAATTTTACCGGTACCGCATCGCCCATCAATAAAAAGGCAAACAGGATATATGTAGCTAATGGAAAAGGTTTTGTTACAGACAATAAATCAGGTGTAGTAATGATGAAGGTAAAATAAACGTTGAAATAAGGGGAAAAAACTTAACATTTTTAAAAAATTGCTGAAAAGGGATCATTGAATATGGGTAAATAATTTGCAGGTAAAGTATAGCATAACTTTGGCAGCTGTTTATTTCAATTCTTCCACCATCACATTCCTGTAATAGATTTCGGACCCTTCCGATTGCAAAAGAATATTCCCTTCCTTTGTGTTCCCCAGCCGGCCGGTGTTTACTACTTCGCCATTGAGCAGGTGGGTAATGGTTCCGTCCTTTACAATTACAGATGCTTCGTTCCATTGGCCGTTAGGTTTTTCCGCGTCTTTTGTTTTTACAACATTAAACGCATCTTTTTGAAGGGTCGTTAGGGTATCATTGTGAATGATCGTAGTGCTGTCTGTCATCCAGAAATCGCCGCAATCGCCCTCCTGCACCTGGTATTCCAGCGACCTCGGCCAAATTTTATCCCCGCTGTAAAAATCTACATGGTACAATATACCGGCATCCCTTTTTTCGTTTTCACTGGGTGGATATTTTTTCTCCCCCCATTTAAATTCCAGTGTAAGCCGGAAATTGCTGTATTTTTTTTCAGTAACGATATATGCAAAATCCTGCCCGGATACATGGATAACATTTCCTTCAAAACGGATTACTTTCTGAGGATCATTGTTCCTTCCTGACCTTTCAGTATAAACATACCACTCCGTTTTTTTATCCGGGTTAAAAAGCATTGTTTTTTTCTGTGCCGCAAGACCCTGGAACGTAAGGATCGCTATTAAAAAAGCAAGTACTGACTTTGAAAAAAAATGGCTCATTTTTTTTATGATTTTATGATTTATTATTTCATGCGTATGCCCCCGGCCGAACGAACCTTAAACATCTACCGCATCATACACTAACACTTTCGACCACAAGTGCGAACACTCTTCAATAAATTTTAAATGCATCGGATCCTTTTGGTAGGTCTCCTGGTCTGCATCATTTTCAAAAATCAGCATCCACGATACGGCATAGGAGACATCAATCACTTCACGGCTGGTATTGGCAGGTTTGCCGATGTGAAACTGTTTAATAGTAACAGCCTTTGATAGCTTTCGAAGGCCCTTAACCAGGTTATCACGATCCCCGGTATTGCCGGCATTCTTCAACCAGAAATAAACATGGTGGATAAAAATATTATTCATTGGTGTGTAATTAAAGTGCTTTAGCAAATATAGTAGTTCTGCCAGGGAAGCTATGGAACTATTACCGAAAAGTTTAGGATTAATATTTTTTAAATAATGAATGCTGGTGTAAAATAAATTTAGGCCAGCCGTGACACACAATGTATCGCCAAATTATTGAACTCCCAATCCGTGTTCCCTCTCCTTTGGAGAGGGGTTGGGGTGAGGTCACTGGTACTTTTTTAACCAAAATCTTTATTTTAGCATCATTAAGTTTTTTATTTTTTTTAGATCAACAGCTAAGTACTATATTGAATTATTGTAATGCGGTTGCATGCAAGATTTAACTTAACTTCAGAAAACGATCTGTTATTAATCTTAATTATAAATACTTCCCACTATGATCAGCAGGCTTTTTTGGCGCAGGCATTGTATGTTTGTTATGGTTTCAATTTTTATAGCAGGCTCGGCGCCTGCACAGGATAGTATCGTGATCCCTTTATGGAAAAATGGTGCGCCTGGTTTTGAAAAAAGAAAGAATGAGCCCGAACAGGCCAAAGACTGGTGGGTGAATACGATCAATAACCCATCCATGACCGTTTTTCCTGCCCCTAAAGAAACGGCCACGGGCGCTGCCGTGGTAATTTGCCCCGGCGGTGGTTTTCGTAACCTGGTTTTTAACGCGGAAGGAACGGAGCCGGCAAAATATTTTAACAGTATCGGGGTAACCGCCTTTGTATTGAAATACCGTTTATTCCGCCAGGAGAGTTCTCCTTATAAACAAGAACATCCCGCCCAGGATATATTTCGTGCCATGCGCCTGGTACGCAGTATGGCAAAAGAGTATGGTGTGGATACTTCAAGAATCGGGGTAATGGGTTTTTCTGCCGGGGGAGAAGTGGCCGGTTGGGTGTCGTACAAATACCCCGATAAAAATTTTATCAATGCCGATGCAATAGACCTGCTGACAGCAAGACCCGCGTTCCAGGTATTAATTTATCCCGGCCCCCTGGCTGTTCCCGATTCAGTATCTTCAACTGCGCCTCCAACATTTTTATTGGCTGCCAATGATGATGAATGCTGTTCGGAGCCTATTGTTAAATTGGTACAGATGCACCGCAAAGCAAAGGTGCCCGTTGAAATGCATTTGCTGGCGCAGGGCAATCATGCATTTAATATGGGCGGCAGGTCCAAATTAAACAGTATAAAAACATGGCCGCAAAGAATGGCAGACTGGCTGAAGGATAATGGATGGTTAGAAAAGAAATAACGCAACCCTGGCAGCGCCCTTAAGCCGCGACGGCGGTTGTTACCGAATACCTGCTTATCAGCCGTCAGGATGAACAACCGCTGACGGGGATGCGGGCAACCAAATTTAAAACGATTTATTTTTTAATCCATCAATAAAATTACCATGCACACACGACGTGATTTTTTAAAACATACCGGCGCGCTTACACTGGGATCGGCGCTATTGTCTTCATTCGGCCTGGCCGGTAAAAAAACCGATAACCCGGGCATCCAATTATACACCGTAAGAAAGGAAATGATGGAAGATGCTACCGGAACATTAAAAAAGCTGGCAGCGCTTGGCATCAAACAAATTGAATCGGCCGGAAGTGAAAAAGGTTACTACTATGGTTTAAAGCCGGCTGAAATGAAAAATATTTGTTCCGGGCTCGGCATGACGCTCCGAAGTGGCCACGTACAACTGAATGATAAATGGCAGCAAACGATGGATGATGCGGTAGCATCCGGGCAGGAATACCTGGTCTGCTCTTCGATGCCCACAAATGGTCAAACCGTTGACAATTACAAAAAGGTAGGTGACGAATTTAACAAAGCCGGGGAAGCATGTAAAAAACTGAATATCAAATTTGGGTATCATAACCACGACTATGAATTTGCGCAGGAAAATGGAAAAGTATTGTATGATGTATTGTTGGAAAATACCGATCCGGCAATGGTATTCATGGAATTGGATCTTGGCTGGGTGATTGTTCCGGGCAAGGATCCCATCGATTATTTTACCAGGTACCCCGGGCGTTTCCTGTTGTGGCACCTGAAGGATATGGACCTGGCAAAAAAACACAGCACCGAATTTGGCAAGGGTGGTCTTGATATTAAAAAGATGTTTGATCATAGCAGTCAGTCGGGATTGAAATATTTTTTTATAGAGCAGGAAGAGTATAGCAGTACGCCTTTGGAAAGCATGAAACAGAATATGGACTATTTAAAAAATATGAAGGGAGTATGATGATTTTTTTTAACTATTTCGTACGTCTTTATTACGTCAGGCAAGTCCTGGTGTGCAATTATTAATGACATATCATTAAATTTACTTCTTAAAAGATACTGCATGAACAGGCGAAATGCGATTAATAATATTGTTATACTTTCCATAGGCGCCGTGGTGTTGCCATCCTGCGGTCAGAGGAAAGAATCTTTGGTAAAATTTAAAAATTTTTCGCTCAGCGATAGTGAAGAAAAAATGCTGGGCCAACTGTCGGATACCATCATTCCAAAAACAAATTTTATAGGTGCCGCCGACCTGAAAGCGCATGAATTTACTTTAATGATGGTGGATGATTGCTATGAACCTGAAAGACAAAAAAAATATACTGCCGGCATGAAAGAATTTGATAAGCTGGCTAAAAACAAATATGGCAGTTCTTTTACGTCTTGTACCGTTCCGCAAAAAAAAGAATGGCTTACTGCCATAGAAAAGAAAAAAGATATCCCGGAAAACGTAGTGTTCTTTTATGAAACAACCAAAAGACATACCGTGCAGGCATTTACTTCATCCAAAGAATATATGACCGATATCATTAAATATAAGATGGTGCCAGGAAGTAATTTTAAAGGATGCGTGCCGGTGAAGAAAGCGTGAAGGATGATTGCCATTGACCAATAACCATTTAGAAAACATTTACAAATATATGGGTGACAACAACAATACTTTTGACGCCATTGTAATCGGAAGCGGCATGAGTGGCGGGTGGGCAGCAAAAGAATTCTGCGAAAAAGGATTCCGCACTTTATTGCTGGAGCGGGGGCGTGATGTGAAACACCTGGTAGATTACCCCACAACCAACATGCTTCCATGGGAGTTTAAGCACCGCGGTCAGGTTCCTTACGAGATAGCAAAAGACAATCCTATCATCAGTCGTTGCTATGCTTTCCGGGAAGATGCCATGCATTTTTTTGTGAAGGATAAAGAGCATCCCTACATTCAGGAAAAGCCGTACGACTGGATACGTGGGTACCAGGTAGGCGGAAAAAGCATTATGTGGGCGAGGCAAACCCAGCGCTGGAGCGACTTTGATTTTGAGGGCCCGGCACGCGACGGGTTTGCGGTAGACTGGCCCATTCGCTACAAGGACCTTGCGCCCTGGTATAGCTATGTTGAAAAATTTGCCGGCATCAGCGGAAATAAAGATGGATTGGAGGAATTGCCCGATGGAGAATTTTTACCCCCATGGGAACTAACCTGTGTTGAGAATCACTTTAAAGATATTGTTGCCTCAAATTATGAGAACCGCCATGTTATATTTGCCCGCTGTGCTCATTTAACAAAACCCGAACCAATACATATTGAACAGGGCAGGGGTACCTGCCAGGCAAGAAATTTATGCCAGCGGGGCTGCCCGTTTGGCGGGTATTTTAACGCGAATTCCACTACTATTCCCTGGGCCGCAAAAACCGGTAAGTTGACCCTGCGCCCGCATTCAGTGGTTCACTCCATACTATATGACGATGCAAAAAACAAAGCAACGGGCGTAAGGGTTATTGATGCCAATACCAAACAGGACATTGAATTTTTCGCACCCGTAATTTTTGTAAATGCGGGCAATCTGAATAGCAACCTGATCCTGCTCAACTCCCTGTCTAAACGTTTCCCAAACGGCCTCGGTAACGATAACGGCCTGCTCGGAAAATACGCCGCATTCCATAACTACCGGGCAAGGATAAACGCAAAATACGAAGGCATGCCTGATTTTAAGACAGAGCAAAGCCGTGCATCCGGCGCCTATATCCCCCGTTTTAGAAATGTTCGTAAACAGGAGACCGATTTCCTGCGCGGATATGCCTGTACTTTTAATGCGGGTAGGTATTCCCGTACCAGGCAGGAAGGTTTTGGAGAAGAGCTGAAAAATATGCTGATGACGCCACCGGTATTGGGCCCCTGGAATGTGGGTTCCCAGTTCATGGGAGAAACTATCCCTAAGGAAACCAATTTTGTATCATTGGATAAAGATCAAAAAGATGAATGGGGTATTCCGTTGTTAAAAATTAATATCGGCTACGACGACAATGATGAAAAGATGATCAAAGACTTTTTTGAACAGTATACCGAGATGTTCACAAAGGCCGGATTTACGGATATAAAAACTTCAGACAGCAAGCAGGCGCCGGGCTTGGACATACATGAAATGGGAGGCGTTAGGATGGGAAAGGATCCCAAAACTTCTTTATTAAATGCCTGGAACCAGTTGCACGAATGCAAGAATGTATTTGTATCAGATGGCGCCTGCATGACCTCCACATCAACACAAAACCCATCTCTTACTTATATGGCCCTAACCGCCAGGGCTGCTAATCATGCGATTGATTTATTGAAGAAAGGAGAATTGTAGGAAGAGGTGTGAAATTAAAAAGAGGATATAAAGTAAATAAAGTATATTCAGTATATAAAGTGTATAATGGATGCAATGGGTTTCTGAACTGGGGGAATGTTACTACACTTTACCGGCAGCCTGTCCTGTAGAGTAGTAAAGCCTTGGGATGACTTTGACATAATTATTTTTTTTTGGCCCGGGCATTTGTTTTTCAATTAAGCCTGCCCGGCTGCGTCATTCAGGCGGGCATCGTCCCCGCCATGGCGGTGCTCACTTGTAAGCATACCAATATGGACCTTTTTCCACCTTGCAGGCGGAAAATACCAGGATTTCATTGTATGGAAGATTTGTAAATTTTATCATCACAATACTTCGGTATCTTTTAAATTATCAAATATTTATTAGTTCAGAACTGTACAAAAAAGCGCTCAGTTTCCAGCGTGGTGATTATTAATTGTGCAACATTTTGGGGTTAAGGTAAAGATTGCTTCTTCTGATAAAGTTGTTATATGGATGAGTTTTTCAAGTCCCATAGGGACTAAATATCGGTAGGATTACATCATCATCATTCTAGAAAGTCCCGTAGGGACGAGATATAATTAAAACGTCTTTTTATACCACATTCCTATGGGACTTTTTTTAGCAACAAAACTGCTCCGATATTTTGTCCCTGACGAGACAGTTCAACGGGTAAAATAGAAAAATAATCCGATGTCGCCTTTAAATATTAAATATGCTCTTCTCCGTGGCCGGTATCTTCACCGGTCACAACAGGCAGGGAGCTAATTCGTGATTTTACAAACACCAATTTAAAGAAATGTTCGATAAGGACAGCCGTATGAAGAAGGTGTTCGGTAAAGACAATGGCCACGGAACGGGAAGGCAGGGCATTATGATTGAGACTGCACCCGCATAAAATAAATATAGTCCGGTCAGGGGTTAATTCGTTATTTTACAATCAATATTTTAGAGAACCAGGCGGTAAAGATATACGCCAGGGAGTAAAATCCCTTTATCATATCAATTTTATAAATCATAGTTCAGACAACGATGTCTTTCGAAAATCCCGCTTCCCCCGTTCAATTAAAAAGAACACTTGGGCCTCTAATGCTTTGGGGGCTGGGTGTGGGCTATGTAATATCAGGTATGTATTTCGGCTGGAACCTTGGCCTTCCGGAAGGTGGTACATTGGGACTAGCCATCGCAACCTTCTTTATCATCATTCTGTATATCACGTTTACTTTTTCCTATACCGAATTGGCCTGTGCCATACCAAAGGCCGGCGGTGTATTTGACTACGCCACCAGGGCAATGGGAAAAGACATAGGTTTTGTTGCGGGCATGTCGCAAATAATAGAATTTGTTTTTGCGCCCCCTGCCATTGCCGCCGCTATCGGCGCATACTTTCATATTTTTTTTCCCCAGTTTTCGGTTACCACAATAGCCGTTGTGGCTTATATCCTTTTTACAGCATTGAATATTTATGGCGTTAAAGCCGCTGCTACTTTCGAACTGATCATTACCGGGTTCGCGGTATTTGAGTTATTATTGTTCAGCGGAATTACATTGCCGCATTTTCATTGGAACAATCTTACCCAAAATGCTTTCCCCAACGGATGGAGAGGGGTATGGGCAGCAACTCCTTTCGCTATCTGGTTTTTCCTGGGGCTGGAAGGCGTAGCGAATGTAGCAGAGGAAACGGTGAATCCCCAAAAAAATGTATTGAGGGGCTTTGGTTCAGCTTTGGTTACATTGATCATTTTGTGCGCATTGGTATTTGTGGCTTCGATAGGGGTGGGTGGATGGGAAAAAGTAGTATATCCTTCGCCTGGCGCCGATGCTTCGGATTCGCCGCTGCCATTGGCCTTGTCGCAGGTTACCGGTAACAGCGGAACATTATATCATTTGCTTATAACCATTGGCCTGATGGGCCTCGTAGCATCTTTCCACGGGTTAATATTGGCCGCAAGCCGTGCCACCTACGAGTTTGGCAATACAGGCTGTATCCCACAACTGTTTGGGCGCATACACTCAAAATTTAAAACACCGGCCAATGCCTTATTGCTGAATATGTTTATAGGGATCATCGCGTTGTTTACCGGCAAAACAGGCGATATCATAACGATCGCCTGCTTTGGAGCCATCATGTTGTATATTTTTGCAATGATCGCCGTATTGGTATTAAGAAAAAACGAACCCGGCCTGGCCCGGCCGTTCCGGGTACCGATGTACCCGATTTTTCCGATAACCGCGTTGGTGATCGCTGTTGTTTCTATGATCGCAATGATCACGCTTAATATTAAATTGTCAATCATCTTTTTTGGTATATTGGCACTTGCTTATATTTGGTTTCATTTTATTGTAAAACGAAAAAGAAATGGCGGGTCAACAAACTTTACCCAATAAAATACTGCATCAATTAGCGGAGCAAAATACTGAAAAAGTAAAACTGGCCATCACGGATATGGATGGCATTTTGCGTGGCAAGATGATCAGTTTTGAAAAATTTACTTCGATGGTGGAAAAAGGTTTTGGCTTTTGTAATGTGGTATTTGGGTGGGATGCAGCCGATACCGCTTACGACAATAGTCAATATACCGGCTGGCATACCGGCTACCCGGATGCTGCGGCTGTTATAGATCTCGATACTTTTCGCCAAATTCCCTGGGATAATGAAACACCCTTTTTCCTGGCCGATTTCTGTGATAGCAAAGGAAATGGCCTGCCCGTTTGTCCAAGAAGCTTATTAAAGAAAATAATTAAGCAGGCTGAAAATGAAGGTTATGCTGCTTATTTTTCGCAGGAGTTTGAATGGTTCAACCTGGTTGACAATACAGCCGAATTGTACGCCGGTAATTTCCGGGATGTTAAACCTATCTCACAGGGTATGTTCGGTTACTCTATGCAGCGCGCGGCACAAAGGAATGAATATTTTAATGACCTGTTTCACCTGCTTCAAAGATTTGGTGTGCCCCTTGAAGGCTTACATACCGAAACCGGCCCGGGAGTGTATGAAGCAGCCATCTCGTATTCACATATACTGGAAGCTGCAGACAGGGCAGTTCTTTTTAAATCCGGCGTAAAGCAAATTGCGCATAGCCATGGTGTGCTCGCAACCTTTATGGCTAAGTTCAATGAAAATTTACCCGGATGCAGCGGGCACGTTCACCAGAGTTTATGGTCGAAAGAAAAAAAGCAAAATCTTTTTTATGATAAAAAAACAGCAACGGGTATCAGTATAGTAATGGAAAGTTATATGGCCGGGCAATTGACCTGCCTGCCTTTTATTCTTCCCATGTTTGCACCTACGGTCAATAGTTATAAAAGATTGGTAGAAGGAGCCTGGGCGCCCACCACTTTAACCTGGGCAATAGATAACCGTACTACCGCATTGCGGGCCCTCCCCGGCAGTAGCAGCTCCACAAGGCTGGAAACAAGGGTAGTGGGCTCAGACAGCAATCCTTATCTCGCAATGGCGGCCTGCCTTGCGGCCGGCCTGTATGGGATCAAAAATAAATTGAAGCTGGAAACAACCGCCACGGAAGGTAACGGGTACGCTGATACGAAGAACGGAACTTTGCCAAAAAATTTGTGGGAAGCTACACAGACCATGAAAGGATCATCCATCGCCAAAGAATTATTCGGGGAAGTATTCGTGGAGCATTTTACAGCCACAAGAGAGTGGGAGTGGAGACAGTTTTCAAAAGCCGTGACCGATTGGGAGCTAAAGCGATATATGGAGATCATTTAGTGCAATATTTTGAATGTTTGAATTTTAATTGGGTGGAGTCAGTTGCAGTGGACCAGGCAGTCGCTGAATTCCTATCCTGCCAGGCATTTTACTTCGAAGGCCTATCCTATAAATGCTTTTATAAATTAAATTTCCAAATCTATGAGTCTAAAAAATGACAGCCTGTAAACACAGGAGGGGATTCCTGTGGATATGGCCTATAGATTTGAAGAGTTGATTCCTCCCTTTTGAGAGAATGTCATCTGAGGGCACGGGATTTTGGGATTATTTTACTTTATGGTTGGTTTTTTAATATTAAAAAATAATGAAATGAAAAAATTTGTCTCCATCATGGCCCTTATACTTATGACTCTCCCCATTCGCGCGCAGAATATTGGTATTGGCACCACGTCTCCTAATGCAAGCGCTGCATTAGAAATAAAGGCCAGTACCAGGGGCCTGCTGATACCCCGTACCTCCACTGCAAGCCGTACAGCTATCGTTAATCCGGCGAAAGGATTAATGGTGTACGATACCACCGCTGGCAGTTTTTGGTTTCATAACGGCAGCGCATGGACGCAAATCGGATCAGGTGGCAGCGGCTGGTCACTATCTGGAAATGCAGGCATTAATCCAGCCACAAATTTTATCGGAACAACAGACGCACGGGCTTTATTATTCAGGATAAAAAATACATGGGCAGGTATTATTGACAGCGCACTAAACAATACGGCCATCGGGTTTAAAGCTTTAAAAGGAAGCAGTACAGGTAGCTACAACGCTGCTTTTGGCAGCAATTCCCTGGCCAGCAGCACACCTGGTAATTTTAATACCGCCGTTGGATATTCTTCTTTGCGCAACAATGGCACCGGCGCAAATTTTAATGCTGATGAGGGTACCAGGAATACGGCTGTTGGCTACAGTGCCATGTCTGCCAATACCACTGGCCTGTATAATACTGCGGTAGGATTTGCGTCACTGGAAGCAAATACTTCCGGTTATTTTAATGCAGCTTTTGGCCATACCGCATTGGCGGCTAATGTTAATGGCCGGGATAATACTGCTGTAGGCCTGGCAGCATTAGGCGCTAATACAAACGGTCAATATAATACCGCCACAGGCTCAAGGGCCTTGCAGGAAAATATAGGCGGCAGTAACAATACAGGTATTGGAAG
>JBDTVX010000159.1:0-12412 GCA_040007015.1 Ferruginibacter sp.
GATCAATAAACTGACCCTACTGAATTCTTTGGATTCGTTAATCGTATATGTCAGGCCCTATTACAGGGCGCTTAGCAATATCAGGAATAATGGAATTGCGGTATCAGCGGGAGATACGGCTATTCGGTCAAACCTTGTTCGCGAGGGATATCAACTACAGGGGGCAGGAATTAAGGTGGGCGTTATTTCAGATAGTTATAATGCAATCACTGCAGCAACGACCAACCCGGTGATTACAAATACCGCTGCGCAGGATGTTAGAAACGGAGACCTCCCCGGTGTTGGAAACCCCTATGGGGATAATACCCCGGTCAATGTTTTGCAGGATTACCCCGGAAGTTCGGATGAAGGAAGGGCCATGCTGCAGATCGTTCATGACGTGGCTCCCAAAGCAGAACTTTATTTCAGAACAGGTTTCCTCAGCCCGGGCGATTTTGCCTTAGGCATCCAGGAATTAAACCAGGCAGGATGTAATATAATCGTTGATGACGTCACTTATATTACAGAGCCTTTTCTTAAAGATGGAGTTGTCGCAAATGCAGTAGACGCGGCCGTTAAGGCCGGAAGCACTTATTTTTCTGCGGCAGGCAATTTTGCCAATCAATCATACGAGAATACTTTCAATCCTGTTCCTGCTCCCGGTGGAATAAGGGGAACTGCGCATAATTTCAGGGGATCCGCGGGCAATGATGTATTCCAAAGTGTAAATCTTAGCCCGGGCAACTATGTAATCGTACTGCAGTGGCTGGATGATATATATTCTCTGGGTCAAACATCATCAGGTGGCACAAAGAATGACCTGGATATTTACTTAACTCCCAATACCGATGGCACGGCACTCTTTGGATTTAACCGGAACAATACCAATGGAGATCCAATTGAAATATTACCTTTTGCGATAACCAGCCCGGTTCAAACCAATATACTGATCACCAATAATACAACCAGCAGCAATCCTGCACGTTTCAAGTATGTTGTATTTAAGGGTGATATCAAAATTAATGAGTATCAAAGCGGGAGTTCAACCATTGTGGGACAGGCGAATTCAGCAGGCGCTATAGCCGTGGGCGCAGTAAGTTATAAAAAAGTATTTCCGTACCCCATAGTAGATAGCGTTGAGGCTTTTTCGTCAATAGGAGGAACATTTATTAATAATGAACAAAGAAGGAAACCAGAACTGGTAGCGCCAGATGGTGTTAACACCACGGTTGACCTGGGGGCCGATTATGACAAAGATAAATTTTCAAATTTCTTTGGAACATCTGCTGCTACCCCCCACGCTGCCGGAGTTGCCGCATTAATTATGGAAGGAAGGAAAAAATTCTTAAACCAAGCTTCGACTACCCCGGACGAAATAAGAACGATCCTGCAAAGTACAGCTACAGATATGATTACAGCGGGCTTTGATTTTACTTCGGGCTACGGATTTATCAATGCAGATTCGGCTATGCGAACTTTTGCAAAGCCCCGTCCGGCTATTACTCAATTGGTGTACCCATCCACATTAACACCAGGTGATGCAGCGTTTACTTTAACGGTAAAAGGAAAATACCTGAGTTATAATTCAGTAATACGGTTTAGGGATGCGCCTCTTCCCACAAAAGTACTTAACCCGGGAGAAGCGATAGTAACGATACCGGCATTTATTGGTAATCCCGCGATCAGCATTTATACCCCCCCCGCCAGCGTAAGTGGCCTTGATGGCGGGGCCAGTGATAGTATGTATTTCTCTACCGCGCCTAAAAAGATTATAATTGTCACTGCTGATAATAAAACAAAGAAATATGGTCAGCAGCTTCCTGCTTTTACAGCCACTATACTCATAGATAGCATACTCATTCAAAATACTAAACTGACATTGAAAGATATAGGCCTGGATACTATGAGCTTTATAACTTTGGCCAATGCAGACAGTAGCGTTGGAACCTATAGTGTCCGGCCTTCCAGGATATTTAATCCGTTAGATTCTATTGACAGGGGGCTTTCGGAACTTTATAAATATATATTCAACACGGCAAGTTTCATCACGATTGAAAAACTTCCGGTTACAGTTACCCCGCTGGATACCACCATTACTTATGGACAAAAAATTCCCGGTGTACAGTTTACCTATCAATTTGATGGAGCAAATATCCCTGATTCGGTGACATTCTTAAACAATATTCAATCTGCCCACCAAAGCCAGTTTGCAAAGGATACAAAGGGAAATGATGTATTTGGCCTTGTAAACGGGAAGGCGGTAACGATCCTGAACGGTAAAGCCGTTACGATCCTGAACGGTAAAGCGGTAACAATTTTAAACGGGAAAGCGGTAACGATTTTAAACGGGCAACCAGTACCGGTGGTAAATGCACAGGCCTTAACAATTGTAAATGGAGTAGTGGTAGATACTAGCGGAATTGACCTGACTTCGTCCCAGGTTCAGAAACTTAATTTTTTAACAACCCTACCATCACTGCAGAATGCGCGCCAGATCACCAATCAAACACTGGTGAATGGCACTTATGTAACGGGCACCACGAATGTAATAGATATAACACAGGAATCCATTTTGGATTACAATGAAAACGCCGCCCAAACTTATATGCTGAAGTCGGTTTCAGATGTTGATGCAAAAGGATTGGCAGACATAGAGTCGTTCGTAAACGGCAAGGCGGTTACTATTTTAAATGGAAAAGCTGTTACTATTTTAAATGGCAAGGCCGTTACTATCTTAAATGGCAAGGCTGTAACGATTTTAAACGGGAAGGCCGTAACGATTTTAAACGGGGATACTATTCCAATAGTAAGCAGCCAAAACAAAACAGCCGTAATAATTGATTCAACCGAAATAGGTGTGGATCCTCCAAGCCCGTTAAAATCGCTGAATATGATAACCGGTCTTGATGTGGGAAACCAATTTATTATACCCGGTTCCCTGTTAAATGATAATTTTGAAATAACTTATGGTTTAGGCAAGTTAAAGATCCTGCCTGCCCCATTGACCATTAAAGCAAATGATACCATGAAGGTTTATGGAGAACCTTTAATCTTATCGCCAACAGGCTTTACGATAGGCTCGGGCGTTTTAATGTATGATGATGCAATACAGCATGTAACACTTACCAGTGCCGGTGCAGGCGCAAATGGACAGGGAGGCATTCATCCGATCATACCTTCCAACGCCGTAGGCAGCGCCGAAACCGATCTTTCCAATTACGCCATCACCTACCTTAACGGTGCATTGACTATTTCTAAAGCTTCTGTCATTGTAAAGGCAAATAACGCAAGTAAGATTTACGGAAATGCCAACCCGGTATTTACAGCTTCATATACCGGCCTCGTAAATAATCAGGCATTTGCAAACAGCGGGATAACAGGCTCACCCGCATATAGCACTACAGCCACTGCAAATAGCAGTGTAGGTGATTATGATATCGTTATAACGAAGGGCTCTTTATCTTCACCCAATTATAGTTTTAGTTTTGCAGGCGGAACACTAACCATCACCAAAGCGTGCTTAACTGTGAAAGCGGATGACAAAGTAATTTATAAAGGAGATCCGCTTCCTGCATTTACTTCCAGGATCACTACGCTTAAAGCAGGTGATCAGCCCGCGGTTGCTTATACCCTGAGCCCTTCCTGTACCGGGGCGGCAGGAGTATACACGATTATACCAAGGCTTAATAATTTTGCAAATTCGAAAAACTATACGATCAGTTATGTAAACGGGAAATTATATATAAATCCGAAAGGATGGGATGCTAAAAAATTAAGGCCTTACCTGGATTGCGTTGAACAGTTATCCACCGGCAGTTATATTGCGCATTTTTATTGCATAAACGATAACGGAACACCTGTATATGTGCAGGTAGGATCCGATAATAAACTGTCTTCCTCGGGTTCCTTTGAAAGTTCACAGCAGCCATTCATTTTTGTACCGGGGATCACGAGGTTCAACGTTCCTTTTGATGGCAGCTCACTAAAATGGGAATTAAAAACATATGACTGTTTCACTAAAACTTTAACGTCGGCTTCCGCCAGCGCTTCATCTGGCAGGTGCAATTCTTATACTGAAACCAAGTCAGCAAATAAAACGGCAGTGGTAATAAAGTAACCGGTAAAAGACGCATCCGCAGAAATAATCCCCGGCGTCAATGTAAATGTATATCCTAATCCTGCAGGGAACCAGACAACCATCTATATTTCAAATGAAACGATCAATCAAAAAGGGTTATCATTATATGACACCCATGGAAAAACATACCCGGTAAGGATGGTAGGACAGGTATCCAAACATGCTGTAGTAATGGATGTATCCGGTTTAAGTAGTGGTGTGTATTTTGTGCGCGTGAAAGTGGAAGATGGCTATAAAACCATCTCTTTTGTAAAAAAATAAAGATCCAATAAAAGATGGCGGGGGCAGGGTTGCAAACCCGGAAAAGACTATTGTTGATTAACAAAGTCTTGCCCGGGTTTGCAACCCTTTAAGATTTCTTAATAATAATTCTAAAATTTGAAATGGATTGCGGGAGTAATCCTAAAAGGAAAAAAACTACCTTTGAAAACAAATATTGATAAACACTTTAAAGAATATTTATTGTGTTAAATAATTTGAAATGAATTTTAAGAAAATAATTTTATACCTGTTTCTATTTTTTGTTTCCCTAAAAGGCTTTACTCAACCCAACGCACAAAAGAAACCGGCTGAGGGCGATAGCCTTTTAGTGAATAATATGCTGCTGCAAAGCTGGGAATATATTACAGATTCTCCTGCAAAAGCATTGGAATTAGCTACCCGTGCAAAATTACTTGCAGAAAATATACATTTCCGGAAAGGAGAGGCTTATGCACTAAAGAATATAGGTATAGCGTATTATCGCCAGGCAAAATATTTAGAGGCAATTGAACAATATAACCTTTCATTAAATATTTTTAAGGATATAAAAGACAATGTAGGCATTTCCAATATGTACAATAGTATAGGAATTGTTTATTACGATCTGAGCGATGATGTAAAGGCCCTCGATAATTACCTTCAGTCCCTAAAATTTGCAGAACTTGCCGGAGATAAACTCAGGATGCTTACTGCTCTCAATAATGTAGGCGGTGTATATTATAATAAGCCGGCATCACATAATGACGCACTGGGATATTATTTGCAGGCCTTGCCGCTTTGCGAAGAGTTGGATAAGAAGGAGGAATTAGGTGCTATTTCCGTAAATATTGGTTCTATTTATTCTGATAAAAAAGATTATGACAGGGCCATGTTTTATTTTAATAATGCATTAAAGGCATATGGTAATTCCGGCAGTAGCCTGGAAGCATTCAATGCTATAGGCAGACTTTATAGAAGGGAGCATAAATTTGAGCTGGCATTACAAAAACACAACCAGGCTTTAGCGCTTGCTGAAAAAATAAACGGGCAGCTCCAGATAATTCAATCGCTTACCGGCCTTGGAAATGTTTATGAAGAAAAAGGTGACTATAATAACGCGCTTATTTATTATAAAAAAGCTGAGAAACGGGCAAAGGAATTAAACCTAAAGGATGAATTAAAAGATATTTATGAAAAAATGTCCAAATCCTATGCTGAATCGGGCGAATATAAGAGTGCTTTCAAATACCAATCCCTTTTTTCCAAAATTAAAGACACTATATATGATACTAATAATGATAAGAAATTAGGGAGCCTCCAGTTTGACTATAACCTGCAGAAAAAGCAGGCAAAAATTGACCTGCTTACAAAAGACAATGATTTGAATGAATTGCAAATAAAAAGGCAAAAGCTGGCAAGGAATGCTTTTGCGGGCGGATTAGCATTTGTGGTGCTCATAGCTGTGCTTATTTTTAAAAACTATCGTGAAAAAGTCAAAACAAATAAGATCCTTGACGAACAAAAAGACCAGATATTGGAACTGTTATTAAATATTCTCCCGTCCGAAGTCGCGAAGGAATTACAGTTAAAAGGGCAGGCAACCCCAAGAAATTATGAAACTGCGGCTGTGATGTTTACTGATTTTAAAAACTTCACTCTCCACGCCGATAAATTGTCGCCGCAGGAACTGGTGGAAGAATTAAATACCTGTTTTATAGCTTTTGACAATATCATTGAAAAGTATAAGCTGGAAAAAATAAAGACCATCGGCGATTCTTACATGTGTGCCGCCGGTATCCCTACACCAGACGCGCAGCAGGCTTATAATATCGTGAAAGCCAGCCTGGATATCCAGGATTATATTGTCTACAATAATAAACGAAGGGTGGAAGCAGGTTTTGAGCCGTGGTACCTGCGGATAGGCATCCATGTGGGCCCCGTTGTAGCAGGCGTTGTTGGAAGGAAAAAATATGCATACGATATATGGGGAAGTACTGTAAACATAGCAAGCCGCATGGAGAGCAATGGGGCGCCGGGCCAGGTTAACATTTCTGCTTCTACATATGAGCTGGTAAAAGATGAATTCGTTTGCAGTTACCGTGGAAAAATAAATGCCAAGAATGTGGGGGAGATCGATATGTATTTCGTGGAAAGAGAAGCAGGTTTTGCTGTAAATAATTTAACACAAAATACCTCTATCAATGAAGGGAGGTAAACGCTGCTTTAAAGTTGATAAATAAACCGCAGATAACCCGGTTTAAGGATACGCGCTCAAATTTTTTGTTTTCCCCGCATCTATTTTTTACGACCGGTTTTAACATACCCTTTACCTTTTTAATATTATAAAACCGGCGTGATGTACGGGCGTGCATTATGGATGATTGCCCGGATCATGATTTTGGCTATCCATCAAAATGAGAAGCGAAGAAGAAATAATAACACTGATTTTAACGGTAGCCAAATCAGATGAACGGATCAGGGCTGTTTTGCTCAATGGCTCAAGAGCAAACCTCCACATTAAGCCGGATCTGTTCCAGGACTTTGACATTGTCTATATCGTTAATGAAATTAATACATTTATTAATGACCACACCTGGATAGACATTTTTGGCGAAAGGCTTATGTTACAAATGCCAGGCGATATGGCATTTGGCGAAGAAAAAAACAGCAACATTTCTTTTCGTTATTTAATGTTGTTCAAGGATCATAACAGGATTGATTTGACACTGTTCCCGCTTGACAAATTTGAAAATGAATTTGAGCACGACAGCCTGGCAATCCTATTGTGGGACAAAGACAATTTATTTCCAAACCTCCCTGCGTCAAGCGATATAGATTATCATATTAAAAGACCGACTCAAAAAATGTTCGCAGATTGCTGTAATGAATTTTGGTGGGTTTGTACAAATGTTGCCAAGGGTCTCTGGAGGCAGGAAATTACCTATGCCAGGGATATGCTTGAAATGCCGGTTCGGAAAATGTTTTTACAAATTATAGCATGGCATATTGGCGTGGAAACAGGCTTTTCTGTATCATTCGGGAAAAGTGGAAAAAATATGCAGTCCTTGCTTTCTCCTGTTCTTTATGATAAAATACTCTTGACCTGCCCGGATGCTGATTTGGAAAATACCTGGAAATCACTATTTATTATGGCTGATATTTTTAGTGATCTGGCAGTTAAAATTTCGGGGAATTTATGTTTTGAATATAATTTGAACGAAGATCATAACGTGACTGCATATTTAAAATGGGTATGCTCACTCACAAACGAAACAAACCCGCTTTAAATATCCAGCCGGATTAAAACTGCACTCATTATGATGAGGATCATTGGTATGAAACGCCTTTTTGGTTTTCCGTATTGTGGATATAATATGGCTTAAAAGCAGGATCAATAGATTCACATTTTACACTCATTGAAATACATTGTGTATTACCAAAAATACTTGCAACGGAGGCGTCGGCAGCATCTCTTCCATTTGCTATTTTTACCAGGCCATTAGCCGGAACAAGTTTAGTAGGATCAAAAAAAATCCATTCGCCCCCGATATATGCTTCAAAACAGGCATGGAAATCCGGTGGATTTAAATTATAGGCATAACCGGTGAAATAACGGGCCGGTATCGATAAAGCCCTGCATAAAGTAATTCCCAAATGTGCAAAATCCCTGCATACGCCAACCCTTTCGGTTAATGTATCGTGTGCAGATGTACTTGAATTTGTGATGCCCCCGATGTATTCCACATTATTATAGATCCATTCGTTAATGGCTGAAACCCTTGCATACGCGTTTTTAATATTACCAAATTCTTTAGTGGCTAATTTCTGAAGTTTATCCGATTGGCAATAACGGCTGGGGAAAAGATAGGGAATTACATCCGCGTCCAGTTTAACAACCGGAACAGTATTTAAAAGTTGCTGTTGATTAATAATATTATAATGTAAATCTACTGTGGCGTTATAGCTTATTTTAAAATTGATCTTCTTTGCAACTTCAAGTTTTATAAACCTTGCTTCCCCGGTAGAAGAGGTAAATTCTTCCAATTTAAAACCGGGATCGGTTTCCAGATTTTCTTCCAAAATATTTTGACTGGATGTTGGTGATACCTGTATGTTAAATATAAAAGTGGTGGGTATTCTCACCTCGTATTGCAATTCACTGAAAACCTTGAATTTCATTTAGTATCTTTTTAATTTTATTTTTACTCATGTGGTTGTAATTCCTATACAATTAAATAATAAAATCCGATGCTAACCTATAATTTTCTAAAAGCTTTTTCCATCCACTCTTCAGGTATCTCATCTAAATATTTTATTAATTTTTCATTCCAGCCGGTAGAAATATTTTCGAGTTCATTAAATTCATACCTGCTTTCGGTCATGTAGAAACTGTTCTTTTCATATAATACAACATCAATAGGGAACTCCACATCATTTGAGCTGACCCTCGTAGAATCAAATGAGAGATATCCTGCTTTTAATGCCTGCCGCATGGTAGTGTTTTCATTAACAATACGATTTAGAATGCCCTTTCCCTGTCCTGAATTTCCTATAATGGCATAAGGGCTGCCCTGGTCCAGTTCAACCCAATTCCCTTCCGAATACAATAAAAATAATTTGTGTTCCGTATCCCCTTTTAATTGCCCGCCTATGATGGCATTCAAATTGAATTTATAGCCCGATTTCAAGAGCGCTTCGCGATCTTCATCGGATACTCTTTTTATCTGCTCCCCAAATTGATTCACGGCTTTATATAGTTTATCGTACACAATGCCCCCATCGATCAATTCCTGGAAATAGTGAACGGCCTTATCCCTCACTGAGCGTAATCCACTTGTCATTATAAAAAAACAATTGTGATCATTCTGAACAACAAAAACTTTTTTCTTAACACTGGTACTTGTACCCGCAGATATTCGCGTATCGGCTATGGCTACTAATCCCTCCTTTACTTTTATCCCCAGGCAATAAGTCATATTATATTCAAAAAATTAATTAAACTGGTAACAGCATATTACTGATTTGCAAATGTATTTTCTACACTCCCGGCCTCCTTACCCGCCTCATCTTCGGTTCCATCACAAAAAAGTTCAATAATATCCTGCATTGAATCAGATACATCATTCACCAATTTTGAAAGTTTTCTGCGGGTTTCTGAACCCCTCGAGGGGGCAATTAAAATACCGCCTGCTACGCCAAGCAGCAATAATGTTATAATTTTTGATGAGCTCATCATTTTAAATTTTAATAAGTAATAGTATTTTTAAATTAAGAAGGCACTCCCCTGCCCTCATTACTTATTAACAGAATTGTGCCAGATGGCTTTTAATGACCCCCTCTTAAAATTTATCTGCAAGAGATGGTGCTATAATTTTTCTTTTTGCCAAAAATGCCGCAATTTCCACGAATTTTTTTATAAAAAATTCCCTTATTCGCGCTAATTCGTTCATTCGCAGCAAAAAAAACTCCGTGGCACAGGCTGAAATTCCCTCTTTTGGGGAAAATAATCCTCATAGAATACCCGTGCTAAAAACAGGTTTTCCGGATAGCATGAAGTCCGTTACAGGTTAACGCACCAAAAATAAAAGTGCGATGGGATAAAACCGGGCACCTGGTTTATTTCCATTAATCATAACTCATGTACTAATTATAATAGATCGCGCAATTACAGCGCTGCTGATATTAAAAACAGTTCACATTTATTGTCTTGTAAAGCCACCGAGGGGAAAATATGTTGTATTAATATTTAAATAAAACTTATGAAACAAAAACTTTTTTTGCTGTTTCTGTTTACCGGGAACCTTTTATTGGTAACAGCGCAAAACCAGGTTATAAAAGGGCATGTCACCGACCAGGACAGCCGCCCGCTAGATCGTGCAACCATCAATGCCGCCGGTACTAAAGTAACAGTGGTAACCAACAGTGAAGGAGCATTTTCCATTACTGTTCCTTCAACTTCAAAAACCCTGGTTATTTCATCCATTGGTTATAGTCCTTTGGAAAAAGTGATTGACGGCGATAATCTGAATATAATATTAACAAAGAAGGATAAAAGCCTGGACGAAGTGGTGGTGGTTGGATATGGCCAGTCACAGAAAAAAGCGGTTACGGGGTCCATCAGCAAGGTTGCCTCAAAGGATATAGAAAATCAACCCGTGCAAAGTTTTGAATCGGCCATACAGGGGAAGGCCCCGGGTGTGGTAATTGAAAACAGCAGCGGGAAAGTGGGCCAGGGCATTAAGGTACGAATCAGGGGAACTTCTTCCATATCAGCCAGCAGCCAGCCATTGTATGTAATTGACGGCGTTCCGTTAACCACGGCGAGCCAGTCGGATATTAACAACGAACCCACCAATCCGTTGACTGATCTTAACCCTAATGACATTGAATCGATAGAAATTTTGAAAGATGCCGCTTCTTCAGCGATCTATGGTGCAAGGGCCGCCAATGGTGTAGTGTTGATCTCTACAAAAAAAGGGGCCCGCAACAGTAAGAGTGTTGTGGAACTAAACTCCACCATCGGGTTTTCAAACCCTACTGTAAAACGGCAATTTTTAAACGCTCCGGAATATGTGCAGGCGATGCGGGCCGCAGCAACCAATGACGGCCGTTATGATTTTTTGCATGACAATAGCGGGCCCGATGGCGTTACCCCGGCTGCGTCTGAACAGGAAGCTATGAATAACTTTGTAAAATATTACGAGGATAATATACTGGAGCCTTTATCATTGGGTACCGACTGGAGAAATGCAAAAGTCAACACCAACTGGGCAGATGAACAGTTCCGTCAAAATGCGATGTCGCGGCAACTGGATCTGTCTGTGCGTGGTGGCAATGATAAAACAAGGTTTTTTGCTTCAGGCTTTTATGATGACCAGGAGGCGATTGTAATTGTAAACCGATTCAAGCGATTTGGCGGGCGCCTGAACCTTGACCATACCGTCAATGATAAATTATCTATCGGTATGAATATGTCCATTACCCGTTCGGAGTTGAACAGGATCACCAATGACAATGCATTTTCCACGCCCGGGCAGATAATTGCACAGATACCGATATCCCCATTGATCGATCCTTCCACAGGTGATATCAATGCCAATACGCTGTACCCAAATGGTTTGTACGATGCAAAATACAATAGTGATAACCAAATTACTTATCGCAACATAGGCAATATTTTCGCGAATTATTCCCTTCTCCCCTCCCTGGCTTTCCGCTCGGAGTTTGGGACGGATATATTAAATTTGACGGAAGAAACCTTCGCGGATAAAAGAACCCAGGATGGCAGCGGAATTGGAAAGGGACAATATTTCACTTCACAGAATGTAACATTTAACACCAATAATTATTTTACCTGGTCTCCCCGTATTGGTGATAATTTTAAATTAACCACACTGGTTGGGATGAGCTATTTGCAAAATGATCTGCGCATATCCAACCAGCAGGCAGAAAACTATCCATCGGCGGCAGTAAAAAATTTAACCGGCGCCACCAGTGTTACGTTTGGTAACTCAGCCAATGCACGCTATAATTTTCTCTCTTATTTTATGCGGTCCAGCCTTAGTTATAAAGACAAATATTTACTGGGCTTTAGTATCAGGTCCGATGGCTCTTCAAGGTTTAGTGACAAAAACAGGTATGGGTATTTCCCGGCGGCATCACTGGGATGGCTCTTATCTGAAGAACCATTTATCAAGGGATCAAAAACGGTGAATTATCTTAAACTAAGGGCCAGCCTCGGCCTTACAGGCAATGCCGAAATCGGGGAGCATCAATACCTCGAATTATTCAATGTTTCCAACTATCCAAATTTACCAGGCTTTATTCCATTCCAGTTAGGCGATCCAACACTCAAATGGGAAAAAACCACACAAACGGATATAGGGCTTGAGTTCGGCTTATTCGATAACCGTATCAGCGGCGAACTGGATGTATACAACAAACAAACAAAGGATCTGCTGCTCGCTGTAAATGTACCCTCCACCAACGGTTATTTTGATAATGTTAATTTCCTGAACCAGATACTTCAAAACCTGGGCAGTCTTGAAAATAAAG
>JBDTVX010000160.1:0-12410 GCA_040007015.1 Ferruginibacter sp.
CTCCCTTTTAAGGGATGAGGGCTACCTCCCTGAAGAAGGGCAAAAATGCATGGGCTTTGAAATTCAAACATTTTTTTTTGAATGCATTGTTATTAATTCCCGGAAGCCCGTTCTAAATACGATTAACTATTTGTCAATTATAACTTTTTCATATTAGAATACTTTTCGAATAACTCCCCTTCAGGGGACGGGGCTCCTCACCGCCCTACTTCCCTCCAAATACCGTTTTCAAAATACCGGTTACCTGTGCAGCCGGGTCTTTACGTATCTTTTGTTCTTCTAAGCCTATATTCAAAAACAGGCCGGCCAGCGCTTTTTCAGTTACATAAGCGGTAAGATCCGTATTGACCTTGTCCCTGGAAAACATATTGTATTTGGAAAATACATCGTTCCAGTATTTTGTGGCATCTGTTTTTGTAAGTGATCCTTCAATAACGGGCCGGAATTTTTCTGTTAATTCTGTCGTTGTTGTTCTTTTTAAATAGTCAGTAGCAGCAAAGTCACCGCCACGCAAAATTTGTAACCCATCACCAATGCTCATTTGCTTTATTGAATTCCAGAATATATCACCCACCCCGTTTGCAGCATCTTCTGCTGCACGGTTCATCGACAGGATGGCTTTATCTACCATACCGCCCAGGCCCATACCGCGAAGTGTTTTCTCTACATTCCGGGCCTCCGGGGGCATCAATATTTTTATGGCGGCATCACCAAAAAAACCATCCGGTTTACTAAGTTTTTTACTGCTGTTATCGCTTCCTACCCGAAGCGCTTCTTTTAACCCGCTAACTATATCATCACTGCTTAAATTGCTGCCCAAACTGGAAGTGGAAGAATTCTTTGATTTACCTGCTGAATCTTTGCCGGTAACTTTTTTCAATAAGTTCCCAAGACTTTGAGCATCAGTGGTTGTAAAAAAAATAATAGCAACGGTTACTGTTAATATAAATTTTTTCATAGTAATTTTTCTTGTAAACAGACAAAAATAGGTCCATAGGGTTTAAAATGGGTGAATTAATTTTTACCTTCGCAGAATTTAACAATTTAGCCACATGCCACAATTATCCATTTGGGAAAAGGAAAGTTTTTTTGCTCAGCAGGATGTAATAATTATCGGCAGTGGATTTTCGGGTTTATGGAGCGCCCTTCATCTTAAATTATTACATCCCCATTATAAGGTAACCATTCTTGAAAGAGGTTTGATACCAACGGGCGCAAGCACAAGAAATGCAGGTTTTAGCTGTTTTGGAAGCCCTTCCGAATTAATCAGTGATGCCCGTACTATGGGGGAAGACAATATGTGGAAACTGGTAGCCATGCGTTACCAGGGTATGCTGGAGATCCGTAAATTTTTTAGCGATGAAGAAATTGACTATGATGGCAGTGGTGGCTATGAATGTTTTACAAAAGATTCTGAAGACTGGAAGGATTGTAAAAAAAAACTGGATTGGCTGAATGAAGGGCTACAAAGCATTACCGGCGTGGCAAATGTTTTCACTGCGGCTGATGAAAAACTGGCGGGTTTTGGCTTCGCCGGATTTGAACACATGATTGAAAATAAACTGGAAGGCAGTTTACATCCGGGCAAATTGGTAAAGGTGCTTTTAAAAAAGGTACATGCGCTGGATGTGCAGGTAATAACAGGGATTGAAGTGTTATATTATAGCGAAAAAAATAACCTGGTAGCTGTAACCACCAATCCACCCGTTCAATTGTCGGCGAGCCGGATTTTGCTTTGTACCAATGCGTTTACCTCGCAACTGGTTCCGCTGATTGATATTATTCCAAACAGGGGGCAGGTGCTAATTACAAACCCTATTGAGCATTTGCGATTTAAGGGGACATTCCATTTTGACAAGGGGTTTTATTATTTCAGGAATCTCGGTAATCGTCTTTTGCTGGGTGGGGCAAGGCAAAAAGCACTTGGCGAAGAGAATACCGCTGATATGAGCACCACCGATATGATCCAGGATCAATTAGAACATTTTATACATCAGCATATTTTGCCGTCAACTCAATTTACGGTCACCGACAGGTGGGCCGGAATTATGGCAATGGGAAGCCAAAAATCGCCGATCATAGAGTCTATCAGTAAAAATATATTTTGCTGTGTACGTATGAATGGAATGGGTGTGGCATTAGCTCCTGTAGTAGCTCAACAGGCAGCGCTGCTTATGGATAAATAATTTTTATTGCTTAATGATCCTGGCAGTAAATTTATCCTGACCGTCCGCAATACGGATAATATAAATGCCGGGAACTAAATTGGAAAGATCCAGCGTTGTTTTTTGCTGACTTAGCCGGGTGCTAAAAACTTTCATTCCCAACATATTAAAAATATTCATTGTTTTGATAGTAAGTGTGGTGGCAGCACTGCATTCAACCGTGGCTACCGTGTGAAACGGACTGGGATAAACTTTCGTTGATGCCAATGACACAAAAGGCAATGGCACTGGTTCTTTTACTGGTAAATGACCCTGCTGGGCCAATGCACTGTCACAGGCAAATGAGTCAAGAAATGAATTGCGGATATTATTTTGACCAAAGAGTGCCCTCATTCTTTTTACCTGTCCTTTGGTAAACATATTCATACAGGCATCATCGGAAAAATCCATAAAGTTCATGAACATATCACCATTATTATCGGGCGAACAGGCGCTTAGTTTAGGGAAACTCTGACAGCCGGAATTGTAAGATTCCTGTGCTGGCGTATCATCCACGCGGTCATCTCCGCAATGATCATCTCCCCAGGTATGAATTAAACCAAGCCAGTGGCCAATCTCGTGAGTAGTGGTACGGCCTTTATTAAAGATTGCACGCAGGTTACCGGTCGTTCCAAATACGTCATACGCAATTACCACCCCATCTAAATCTTCTGCAGCACCCGGGGGCGTGGCATAGCCCAGGCATTTGTTGCTTAAATTACAAACCCATATATTTAAATAGCGCTTGCTGTCCCAGGCGGCCGTGCCACCTTTTAGTGCCATTTTCATTCCGTCATCGGTAGTAAAAAAATCCCTCGTGGTATATTTTCTATCAATCCCTTTGGCCGGCTTTCCCTGTGGGTCTACCTGTGCCAGGCAAAATTGTATCCTTGAATCTCCCGCCAGCGATTTAAATGCTTCCGGTGTATTTGCCCTGTCGTTGTTCAACATGCGGAAATCCTTATTCAAAACATCTATCTGTGATATAATTTGAGCATCAGTAATATTTTGCTCCGCATTTTTATATAATAAATGTATTACAACAGGTATATATATGATTTCATCCGCAGCGGTATCACGCATGGCTATATTGCCATTTGGCTTATTATTAGCAGATACAATTTGCTTTTCGATCTTCCTGAATACTTCTTTTAAGGAAGGATCGGATACAAGCATTTGTTGCTTATAGTCAGTTGTTCCGCATATACGTTGTGCACAAGCAGTACACATAATACCAAAAAGAAAAAATACTCCTAGTAAAAATAATTTCATAAAAAACCTATAACTATCCTGTCATCAAATGCTTCATATTGAAACATCTATTTCTACAGAGGTATTGGAGGAAACAAAGAATAGGAAGGATATCGCCCCATGACGATGAAGCACAAAACAATTATTCAAAAGTATTGGAAAACAATAATAAGGATAAGAGAAATAAAGGGTGGATGTATTAAGCTTCTATACAAGCGTATAATTTACCCGATTAGGGAAAATGGAGGAAATAGACGGTTCAGAAGCTGGGCGAAAGTATACAAAATTTTCATCCGGTCAAAATATTTTTTCCTTTAACTAAAAATTAGAAGGGTAAACATCCTGTCTTTAGTACTTTTGACAACTAAATTGAAATTGATCATAATGAGATTTTTTTGGGCAATAACCGCGTTACTCTTTTTAGCTTCCTGCAACAATACCGCTACCGACTCGTCCGCTTCACCTGAAACTATTAAACCGCTGACAGGAATTGCCGCCCCGCAAAATATCCCCATCAATATTATTGGCATATACCCGCATGACACCAGCGCATATACGCAGGGACTGGAAATATATAAAGGAGAACTATATGAAAGTACCGGGGATTATATAAATTCATCACTCAGGATCACTGATATAAGAACCGGTAAGATAGCGCAGAAACATATGATGGGTACGGCAGATATTTTTGGAGAAGGAATGACGATCTTCAGGGACAAAATTTACCAGCTTACCTGGAAAAATCATTTGGTAAATGTATATGATATAAAAAACATTGATAAGCCGATCAAAACCTTTACCTGGCCTTATGAAGGCTGGGGTATTACGCACAACGATACCGAACTGATTATAAGTGATGGGTCTGCAAACCTGTTTTTTGTAGATCCCGATAATTTTAAAGTAAATAGCACAAAGCAGGTAATCGATAATATAGGGCCTGTAAATGCCATCAATGAACTGGAATATTTTGACGGCTACGTGTTCGCGAATGTTTATGGAAGTGATTTTATTATTAAGATCGATCCATCCAACGGGCATGTAGCGGGAATAATAAATTTGCCTGGGCTGATAAAGCAATATGCCCCTGGATTTACCCCCGATGAAAATGAAGTATTAAATGGAATTGCCTGGGATAGCGCCAATAAAAAAATGTATATCACAGGCAAGCACTGGCCAAAGATGTTTGAACTGACGATTAATTAGCAAATTTGAAAATTCGAAAATGTGAAAATGAGCCCTACAAACAAAAGAGCCATCTGAATTTTCAAATTTTCAAATTTTCTCATTTTCTCATTTTCAAATTACCAGTAGCTCACATTTCCAAACGCCCTAAATCCATATTTAAAAAAATAAAATAGCAATACACCAATTCCAATTGCCCCTAAAACAATGGCCCATACCCACCATCGGTCTTTTGACGGCTGCTTTTCGCTGAAATATTCCGTCATTTCAACGTTCGTGGTTTGTTGGTCGCCTACTAATATTGCGTGGGTAGCATGCTCCTGCCTGGTCACTCTTTCTGCAACCAGGGACGGACTAAAAACTGGATCAATTGTAATTGGAGCAAACCGTATTTCCCCAGGGCTGTCCTTTGTAAAAGTTCCGATCCCGTTTAACAAAAAACTGCCATTTTTATCCAGGTTCTTTTGTAGTAATTCGCTGATTGCTGAAAACTCATTAAATCCATTTTCATCATCGTCGGCGGTCATAAAATCGATTGTTTCAGTGGGGGATTTAATGCAGCCATTTACAAAATCAGTTTCCGCTGAATGTGTAACCATTATCAAAGTGCCAATACCTGGCAGCCTGCATATTTTATTTTGAAAAAGAGTTGGCGCTATTATTTGGTGCATGAAGATGTTGTTCGTTGATGGATGGCCGTTGATCGTTGATCGTTGGTGGCACAGAACCACTGCCAGATCGATTCAATCATGAACAATCAACCATCAACTATTTTAAAACTTATAGATATTTTGATTTATTCAGAAATTAAAGATAAGCCTAAGCTCTAAAAATAAAAAATTGTGGGTGGCTGAACATCAATCAACTTTCAACCATCACTATTAAGTACCCAATTGTCCACAATCAACCATCAACCAACAACGACCAACCAACAACGTCCAACCGATTCAAAACTTATAAATAACCCCGCCCAGCACATTGAGTCCATACACCTGGTAATTGTGCCAGCGCTCGTATTTATTATTAAAGATATTATTTACATCCAGCCATGCGCTGAAATTTTTATTGATCGCAAATTCAAGACCGGCACTCAGGTCTGCTGCGCCGCTTAATGTTTTATGTACATTGTCTGCTAACAGGTAGGGGCCACCGGTAAAGGCCTTGAAATCACTTTTTAGCATTACCTGCTTAAATGCCCACCACCGCATTGACGCCGTGATCTCTAATGGGATTGTACCCCAGGCTTTGTCATTATCCCGCATCCCGGTATATCCGTTCAAAGTAATACCACCTGTTATAGTAAATTTATCCTGGCTCACAAAACTCATATCCGCGTGTATTCGCAGATCCGTTAATTTACTTTCATTGCTAACTACAAATGCTTTGTTATCACTGCCCCTGGCCGTATCATTAATGTAAAAAGGAAGATTGCGGTAACTGATCAAACCTGCTTTTGCGGTAAAATTAAAATGCTTGCCAACGGATGTTTTTATGCCTCCATACAATTCAGTTTCCTTTGTGTTCTGCTGAAATGAAAGGGTGTCCAGGTATGGATTGATCGCGGATAAATTGCGGTATGTATTTTTAATAAAGCGTCCAACCAACCCGGCCTGTACAAGGAATGGCTTATCTTTTATTTGAAATTCGCCATAGATATTCGGAAGCACGCTTAATTTTCCATTGTCCCATGCCGGGCTCACACCACCATGAACAGTGATCGATTCAGTAGCATAAATTAATTCGGGTGAAAGCTGGAAAATATTATTATTGAATTTTACGTTCGCCGATAAATTTTTGGAAGTATAAGTTGTAATATCAGCCTTTGCTGCCACCTTAACAGAAAATACTTCTCCAAATGTTTTTTCAACAGGCGTTTCCACCACCAATGAGCTTTCTGTTAATTTATCCTGATTGCTAAAAATACTTATCTCCACATTCGGGTTGTAATTGATACCGGTTTCATTTTTATCCTTATTGCGGATACCTCCTTTTAAGCTCACATCCTGGAAGCGCTGCAACACATCAGATTTGCCGTAATTGTGTAGCAAATGGTCATAACCATATAAATAATAATCCTGCTGACTTATTCCAACACTGCCATACACTTCATTTCTATTTGTAAAATAACTTCCGCTTCCCTTAATATTTAACCGGGAATAATCCTGGTTTTTTATGCTTCCTTTTGAAGAAATATAATCTGCGTATAAATTTAAGAGGGCTGTTTTTCCATCTCCAAAACTAAACCCGGCAGCCGCAAAAGGAGTTGAATAATTACCGAACCCTAATTTGAGAAAATTCCTGATCCCGGTATCCAGCGCGGTATCCTGGGCCAGCGCTAATGGCTTTAACGAAACGGGCTGGTAAGTATAAAATAAATTTTGCGGAGGTATCGCATAGGGCCCCACAGTTTTAGTAGTATCTGCGGGCAGGTTGGTCGCTGAAAAATTTACCTTCACCGCGTTCCGTAACACTGGTTTATAGGTGGAGGTAATATCGATGGTTTGTTTTTTTGTAGTATCCCTTTGTGCGAAAGCGGAAAAACCGGTTCCACAAAAAAGCACTATGGCAATTATACTTTTCGTATTCATATTATGCATTATATTTAAAAAGCGCCTTAAAATTTTCTCCCGTGAGGGCGAAAGATTTATCCCTTACCATTAATTAATTTTTGAAATTATTTTTTCCGCTTCTGTTGCCTTATCTAACTTTTGCTGTGCTTCGGTTTTTAATTCGGGTATAACAGAATTCTGGGAAACACTCTGAAAGGTTGCCTTGGCATTGAAATAATCCTTCTCCTGCATAAAAATGTCGCCTATCAAAATATAGGAACTGGTAACCCAAAAATCGTAGCTGCCTGTTTCTTTTACTGTTGCAAGCGCCGCCTTTTCGGCGGCCTTAAAATTTCCCCCTATAAACAGGCAATGGGCTATTTCGTACCTGGCTTCTGCGCCCCATGCCGATTTATTGATGGCGGCACAGGATTTAAAAGAAACAATTGCACCATTACAATCATTGTTAACCTGTTGAGATCTACCGAGCACTAAAAATGCCACCGATCTGTCATCAGTACTTATTCCTTTCCTGGTAAGTAATTCTTTCGCAGCTTCATTTGCCAGGGCATAGTCTTTTAACTGGTAATTACAACGAACCAATCCTCTCAGTGCTTCCAACTGGTTATCCTGGTTTACTGCGCCGGCTTGCAATGAAGCAAAATATTTCTTTGCATTGGCATAATTTTTCAATTCAAAATAATTGATCCTTGCCGCAGATAAAGTAGCACTCTCAAAATATTTATTATATCCTTTGCTGTTCACATAATCAAAACCAGTCAGCGCATTGGCCCAGTCCTTATTCTTATAATAACATTCGCCTTTGAAATTATTTGCCTCTAATGCATAGGAGCCATTCGGAAATTGGGAAATATAATTGTTGAAACCTGCAATGGCAGCGTTACAGTCGCCGGCATTATATTTTATTTCAGCCGATGAATAAGTGAGGGAATCAGCCTCAGTTACAGAAATATTTTTTCCGTTCTTTCGCATAAAATCTATGTATTCATTAGGATGCCCGTCCTCTACATAGATATTTTTAATAGTTGACAAGGCATCATCCACTTCCGCAGATTGAGGATATTGCTGAATTAATTGCTGATAATTTGCAAGTGCCTGGCTGTTATTATTCAGGTTATAATAACTCAACCCCAGGTTCAGGTAGGCTGCTGGTTTTAATCCACCGCCATTGGATGTGCTGATTACTTTATTCAGGTATGGAATGGCATCGGCAAATTTCTGATCGGCCATATAGGTATAGCCTATCTCCAGGTTAGCATCGGGGACCAGGCTGCTTTGAGTATAAATCCGGCTTAAACTATTAAGAATGGTTATTTTGCCCGCTGAACTTTTAATACCGGCAATCAGCGCTTTTTGAAACAGCGCATAATCGCCTTGCGGTAAAGCATTGTTGATGACGGTTTCATACATAGTATTGGCACGGGCAAAATCTTTTGCCATAAAATAACAATCAGCGCTGCGTACATAAGCATCCTGCTCCAGGTTGCCTGCAGTTGTATTTGATTTTGAGATTGATTCAAAATAAGTCAGCGCCTGTTTGTAATTTTCTTTTTTCATCCAGCTATAACCAAGGTCGTACCTTGCGGTTGTTGGATTCGCTTCGCCCTGTGCTGGCGCACCACTTTGCAGGTAAATGCTCAGGAGGCGAATTGCCTCATCATATTTTTGGGAACGGTAAGCAATTTCTCCTTTCCAAAAATTAGCATAAGGGGTGATATTGGAAGCCGGCAATTGCAAAATTTTTGTAAACAATTCATCCGCCTTTACTATTTGCTGATCATTCACATATTCTACTGCCCTTCCATATAAAATACGGGGATAAGCCTTTTGCATGCTGGCAGTTGGCCTTGGGAATGATTCATACAATGTTAATGCATCATTAAAATTATTGGTGTTGGCAAGCAGGCTTACTAAAATTTCTTTCGCCTCTGTATTATTTGCGGATGATGGATAATTATTAATAAAATTCCTCATTTCATTCAGGGCAATATCCTGGTAACCTAATTCGTAGGAAAGCTTGGCGTAATTAAAAAGTGAAATTTCCTGTTGCTTTTTATTGCTGCTGTTGTAAGCGCAAAATTGAAACGCATTCCTGGCATTGGCCTTTTGATTGGTACGCAAATAACAATCGCCCAGCAAATACATGCTGTTCTGGCCAAGTGAATCGCTTTCATTACTCAACTGCTTAAAACCTTCAATGGCCTTATTTAATTGTTTGGCTTCATAATAACAATAGCTTAATTCATACAGGTTTTCCTTGCTCACTTTCCTGCTGTTGTTTACATAATATTCCAGCAATGGCAGGGCCCTGGCAAAATTCTTTTTTTCAAAATAAATTTGCCCCATCAATTGCTTCATCTCTTTCTCATAATATAATCCTCCTTTGCTTAGCACACTTTCACCATACCGCAGTGATTCATCTTTCTTATTCTGAAAATAAAATATTTCTGAAATATAATAAGGCACAATGCCTTTGTATTCATCCCTTGTTTCAACCAATTTAAATGATTTCATAGCCTCATTATAATTACGCCCGGCATAACTGATAAATCCATAATAATAGTTTGCGGGAATGTAGTATTTGTTTTCCGGCAATTGATGTATCTCGTTAAATAAAGGTTTGGCTTCGTCAAAGCGTTTAAGGTTAAAATAACAATAACCCATTTCGAATTTAGCATCTGCAATTTCTTCATTGCTTAAATTATCCAGCCCTGCCCTTTCATAATTTTCAATGGATTTTCTAAAATCATCTTTGGTAAAATAATATTTGCCCAGGTGATAACTCATCAGTTCTTTACGGGGCTCATTGTTTACCCAATCTACATAATGATTTGCTTCTTCTTCGGCTATGGGTAACTGTAACTTCAGCCGGGTAACGATATAATAATAATTTACATCGTCATTCAAATAAGCATTATTACTTTTTTGATTGTCGGGGTATTGCAGCTTTACTTCCTGCAACAACGGGTAAGCAAGTGCATATTGTTGCTTTACAAATAAATCCTTTGCCTCCTTGAATTTTTTTTCCGGGTCGGTAAATACATGTGTGGGTTGAGAGAAAACTGCCATTGAAAATACTACTGCAATAAGCAGCAACGGAAATTGTTGTTTCATTATATGATGGTATAAGTTATAACGATCATTTTATTTGATGCTGCAAAATTAACTATATTGCCACTTGTGCAAACACCATTCCAATCCGATTGTTAATAAGTGGATAAGTGTTGCAAAGCAAACGAAATGTACATTTGTAATGCTGTTAATAAAATGATAAAAAAATATTCTTTAACAATACCACAAAACTCCAAAAAACAAAAATGAAAAAACTCTTATCAATAAAATATTCTGCAGGGGCTTTTAGCGGTGCCCTGCTAATATTAAGATTAGGCGCCGGCATTTTAATGATGCATCATGGCTATGATAAGCTCGTACATTATAGTGTTTATCAGGGTAAGTTTATTAATTTCATGGGAATAGGAAGCACGCTCTCTTTAAACCTCGACATTTTTGCTGAGCTTTTTTGTTCGCTGTTGGTAGTGCTGGGATTATTTACAAGATTAGCAACCGTGCCGGTAATCTTTGCTATGTGTGTAGCCCTATTCCACGCACACCAGGCAGATATATTTGGTAAAGGAGAACCTTCAGCATTGTACTTAACTGCCTTTATAGTTTTATTATTAGTTGGCCCGGGTAAGGTTAGTGTTGACGGGATGGTAGGGAAATAATTGATAATTAAAATGTACACTACCGAAACACAAATAAGAATACATTACGCCCTCACAGACCAGATGGGTATGGTGTACCACGGGCATTACGCACAATTTTACGAGATTGGCAGAGGAGAAGCAATAAGGCAAATTGGATATACTTATAAAGATATAGAGGCAATGGGCATCATCATGCCGGTAGTGGATATCCACAGTCGTTTTTTAAGACCTGCCAGGTATGATGACCTGATCACTGTAAAAACTACACTGAAGGAATTACCGGTACACCATAAAATTGTATTTCATTCGGAAATATACAACCAGGAAGGCGCTCTTTTAAATACAGGTGATGTAACGCTTTATTTCATGGAGACAAAAGATATGAAACGCTGTGAAATGCCGGCGGCACTGAGAGCAAGGCTGGAGCGGTATTTTTAAATCTCATAGCGGTCGGCACCGAAGGTCAGACCGCTATGAGATTTAAAAATTATGAGATTTAAAAATATGAAAAGCAAAAATTGGAACATATAGCGGTCTGACCTTCGGTGCCGACCGCTATATGTTCCAATTTTTCAATTTTCAATTATAGAAAGTATCCTCCACATTTTTTCTCTAACAGTGCCTGCGCTCCCATCAAAATTATTTACTATAAAGGCGAATGTGTATTCTCCGCCATTTTTACTTTTCAAATAACCGGTATAACTTCTTACCCCACCAATATAACCATCTTTCATTTTAATGCCATTGGTTTCAGGCAATGCATTGTAAAAATCAGTAAACCAGGGTTGTTTTTTCGCATATTGCAATACTGTCACGAGTGAATGGGTGGTAACCCTGTTTGCAGGCGATAATCCACTGCCATCAACCATTTTGAGTGCAGATTTTTCAATGCCATGTTTACTCCAGAATTCTTTTATAATAGCGACGCCCGTATCAGTGGAGCCCGATTTCGAGCTTTGCCAGGCCATCATTTTTACAAAAGCTTCCCCATATAAATTGACACTTTTTTTGAGAAACCAATAATTGATTGAATCCAGTGGAGGCGAAAGGATCGAATCTAAATGTAGTGTCTCCATCCGGGCAGGCTGGTTATTTAATAACCGCTCTGAATGCGTCCATGTATCACCGGATATCGGGATATTATTTTCCTGCAGGTATTCCCTCACCCGTTTAATAAATATCCCCGGCGGATCAGGCATCGACCCTGAGATCGTAAAGCCATTTTCCGACATGGGTACCGTACCGCTGGCTATAATGTTTTTGTGAAAAGGGGAAGAAAAAAGATATGCATTATCACCTGATCCCCTTGCACCTGTTTTTACAAAATTTGCAAAAGTATAATCCGTCATAACAGCCGAAGGTTTTGTTGAAATTATTTGAGTAATATCATTTAGAGTTTTACCAGTTTTGAAGGTAACATCAAACTGGTTTTCCCGCCAGTTTAATCCCCAGGCACCGGCGCCATAATAATTTCCAATATCTTCCCATACCCAACC
>JBDTVX010000161.1:0-12390 GCA_040007015.1 Ferruginibacter sp.
TAAAATTAAGATTCGCATCACGGCTACAGCATCATACATTATTATGGCTTACAGTGGTGTATGTACTTCAACTATTAATCTTACTGAGTTAACCTGTATTGTGTATTCAACCGCAGATTCAATAAAGGAATCAACATTACAATCATTGACACCTGGAACTACACTTTTGTTACGAGTTGCCAGATACCCAAGCTTAGTAATACCTAGTGGTAGCCTGTCAATGTGTATATCAGAAATCTTAAATATTCCGGCGGTAGATAATACAAACAGGGTTGGGATTGGCATTGCAAACCCGTTTGCAAAACTTGATGTTGCGGGAACTGTGATAGTAAGAGATAGCCTGCTCGTTGCTAAAAATATCGAAACAAGGGCTAACCTTAAAGCAAACACACTAAACACAAACACACTAACGGCAAATACATTAACTGCAAACTCATTAACAACAACTACATTAGCAGCAAATACATTACAGCTAACTGGTGAACTGATTGGGGGTATACATAGTATTGGTGAAGTTTATGGAGGAGGTATTGTTTTTTTTGCTACACCAAATGGATTACACGGGCTTATTGCAGAAACCCAGGATCAAAGCACTTCTTCATCCTGGTATGATGCACAAGATTTAATATCGACAAATTCAACGCATACCACGGCTGGAAAATTATTCACAGACTGGAGATTGCCGACAAAAAACGAATTGAATTTGTTATATCAACAAAAAAGTGTGGTTGGTGGTTTTGCTAATAATAGCTTCTATTGGAGTTCCAGTGAGTACATTCCCGACAGCGCGTGGGGTCAGGACTTCAACGTTGGCTTCCAGACCAACAACTTTAAGAGCTACCCAGACAACGTGCGTGCTGTGAGGGCTTTTTAACTATTAATCTATTTAACAATTTATAACCACCGCGAAGCGGTCGAAATTTGAAAAATGTCATTATATTATGATTTACCGGTTTATAGAGATACTTATAAACTTATACTTAAGATATTTGAATGCACAAAAGACTTCAGTAAGGAATATAAATATACTTTAGGACAAGACATGAAGCGTGATGCCCTGCAATTGGTAAGAAGTATATACCGTGCCAATAAGTCGCAACAAAAGAGGGAGCATTTAGAAACATTTATGGATGATTTTGAGTTATTAAAATTAGAAATGCGTTTATGTGTGGATATGAAAATATTACCTATTAGAAAACAATCCGAACTAAGTTTAATAATGGAAAGCATAGGCAAACAAATAACGGGATGGCGCAATGCATCCAACAAATAGTGCCGGAATTGCTGTTGCTAAGGCGGTAGCAAGCGAGCAAGGTTTTGTTTAAAAGCGATAAAGGGACTGCTTGATGAAAGCAGTTAAAAAGATTGTAATGCATGTCAATTTTGAAAGCATTATTCTCCATTAAATGCAAGGTGCCTTGTATTTATATTAACTCCTTTATGCAATGTGGTTGGTTTTGCTAATAACAACTATTGGAGTTCAAGTGAGAACAATAATAACAACGCGTGGAATCAGGACTTCAACAATCAATAAAGCCAACGAAGCGCTAACAAAAGGTTTGGCAAAATACAGACTCACGGAAGTTAGTTTAGATATTATTTGCAATTCTTGGATGGGGCGTATTTACCGAGAAGGGAAGGTCTTTCAAGGGTATCTTGGAAATATTCGGGGACAACCAGGGGGACAACCAGAATATAATTAAGGCCCTAAGAATCGCGTCCTTAGGGCCTTGGTTGCTGTAGGGGGAGGGGTCGAACCTCCACGGAGCAGTTAGTTGTAGCACAAAGTTGAGTGGTCGACCCTGGTCGGATCAGTATTGCTACTGATTCGGCTCTATGCTATATTTATCCTGTAACCTCCACCCCCGAGACAAGAGGGCATGTCTGCCAAAGATTTCATCACCCCACAGTATTTAAAATACCTGCAACTGCAAAAATACAATAAAATGCTATTACATTGAAAATATTTTATCAATTATTTTTAAATAATAGAATTTGTTAAACGGAATCCGCTAATACTTAAATAATTTTAAAAATACCAACCCGTTTTAAAGATCATTTTTAGCGCGTCACATTTCATTTAAAGACTTTATTCCTGCAAGCTTTCAACCAAACGATCGCTGTTTTTAAAGATTCCCTATTTCATATCTTAAAAAGTTTACTGTATTCATTTTCCGCCTTAGCCATTTAAATGAAAGTCGCAATATTTTTTGTCCAAATCGAAATTCCTCAACAGATTTGTGTCTATATTTGAAAAATATGAAAAAATAAACGAAATATGGCTACCAAATTGAATCTTGACAAATTAGACCTCCAGATTATTCACGAAATGATGGAGACGGCAGAAATATCTTACGCTGAATTAGGGAAAAAATTATTTGTAAGTGGTGGCACCATCCATGTTCGCATTAAAAAGCTTCAGGAATTCAATATTGTAAAAGGCACAAGGCTCAATGTAGATCTAAGACAATTAGGATACGATATCACCGCCTTTGTTGGAATTTACTTAGAAAAAAGCTCATTATACGATGCCGTGGCCAAAGACTTAATGGCGATACCCGAAATTGTGCGGTTGAATTATATAACCGGTAATTATAGTATGTTTATAGAAATTGTATGCAAAGATATTTCCCAGCTGCGTTTTGTATTACATGATGAACTACAAAAAATTAAAGGAATTGAACGTACCGAAACTTTTATTTCCCTCGAAGAAGGTTTTAGCCGTAATGTACAGGTAGCGCCGGTTGATCAAAATTTATAATTGGAAATTGAGCATTGAAAATTACCTTTTAGAGGATTTAGGGAACTCACCCGGTACTTCTCACATCCACCGCATCTCTTAACCCATTTCCCAATAAATTAAATGCCAGTACCAGCAACATAATGGCAAATCCCGGTATCATTGCAAGCATTGGATTGTGTGTGATAATGAAATTGTAATTTTCTTTTATCATCAATCCCCAGCTTGGCTGCGGGGGCTGCACGCCGATCCCTAAAAAACTTAACCCGGCTTCAATGATAATAGCGGTGGCAAAATTACTGGCCGCAATTACCATTACCGGTCCCAGTGTGTTTGGCAGGATATGGCGCAGTATGATCCTGCCGTCGCTCAGTCCCAGGGCCCTTGCTGCCTGTACATATTCCAGTTCTTTCAGGGCCATTACCTGCCCCCTTATCAGGCGGGCCACACTTACCCACATGGTTAAACCAACGGCAATGAATATCTGCCAAAATCCCTTTCCAAGCGCCATGGTAATGGCAAATACCAATAATAAAGTAGGGATGCTCCAGGTAACATTTACCAGCCACATAATAACTTCGTCTATTCGTCCGCGGTAGTAGCCCGCCAATGCTCCCAATATAATTCCGAGTGTGAGCGAAATGATAACGGCAATCAATCCTACGGCCAGGCTAACCCGGGTGCCGATCATCAGCCTGCTTAAAATATCGCGTCCGAACTTGTCGGTACCAAACAGGTAGGTCTTTGTTATGATATTTTGGGGAATGAGCCTGGAAGGCTGATGGCCCGTAAGCCGGTCAATTGAATAATACTGTAGCACGGAGGTATCTTCATCCACATATTTATCTACCCTTAGTTCGTCATTTTTGATGGCATAGCCGCTGATAGGCAGGTAGCGGTAGTCATCCGGTTTACCGTTGATCAGTTGTGCCAGCCAGCTAACCCGGGTACTTTTTTTATCCGGTATTTTTAAAAACAATTGCGAATAACCGGGCTTTTTTGCCTGTATTTCTACTGTTTGCAGATCGGCATTGGGTGTGGCATCCGGCGCAACCAGGTAGCCAAAGATGGCAATAAAAACTGCTGCCGCAATGATCCCCAAACCAAATATGGCGCCTTTGTTTTTTTTAAGGCGCTTCCAGGTTTGTTTAGAAAAGGAAAACAATTGCTGAGGCATGGTGTAAATTACAATTTCATTGAATTATTTCACCGTTCTTTCTTTCCAGGTGTATTTTCCAAACTTGCCCAGCCACCCGGCAATAACAGTATATACAATGTGAAAGGGCTGTGCTACCGGAAACCACCATAATAATTTAGTTTTATTAAAAAACCGGGCCACCGGGTATAAAAAATACAATTCAAGGATCGTTTTAGCAACTAATAATGCAATGAAATAATAAACAAAAGCAAAAGTTAAAAAGACAGTCAGGATGCCTTGCAATACGATCCACACGTTAAAAAAATATACCAGCAGCAGAACCGCGAAAATCCTTTTATCATCATATTTATCTGCCTTACTTGCCCATCGAATCCGCTGGTTAAAAAAATCTTTCAACGTACTCATGGGCCCGGTGTTCACAATTACCCCACTGGATTTTAAAAAGAAAACCCTGGCCGGAAACAACTTAAAAATCTTATGCATTAATAACATATCATCACCACTGGCAATATTGTCGATACCTTTAAAACCTCCCGCTTCAATGAATGCCTTTTTCTGGTAGGCAAGATTGGCGCCATTGCACATGCTATGTATTTTCTTATGAGCCGATGCCCCGGTTATTCCCTGCAGAGTCATAAAATCCAATGCCTGGAATATTTCCAGAAAATTATTTTTACAATCATAGCTAACCGGCATCGCTATAAAAGCGGCATCGTTTTTTTCATAGTATGCAGCAATGGTTTGCAACCAACCGGGTTGTACAATACAATCCGCATCAGTAGTTACAATGAGTTCGCCGGTTGATTGCAGTATGGCAATTTCAATTGCCTTCTTTTTATAGGAATTTATTTCTTTGGCGTCAGCAAAATCTTTTAAAGAAATGAGTTGTACATTTTGTTGCCGGTAGCTTAAAATTATACCGGCCGTATTGTCGGTAGAATGATCATCTATCACCAGTATTTCAAATAAATGCCTTGGGTAGGTTTGATGAACGATTGAATGAATGCAGGCAGCAATATTTTGTTCCTCATTCCTGGCAGGAATGATGATGGATATTTTTGTTTTTAAGCCTTGGGTCCCTGCACATTTAAAATTTGGTATACTTAACCAGCTTTGCCGGTAATAAATAATAAGTACAGCATAGCTAACAAATAATATGAGGGAAACAATAAGTACAACGGGCTCCATAATGATATGCCGTACAGTAAGCCCCGCAATAGCGGAGATATGCAGGTAAATATAATAACGGGTAAAAAATATAATTACAGCCTGGCTCAAACCAACACCGGCAATAAGCAAAAATAATTTTTTAAAATTCAAATGAATCATTATCTTTATATAGTTGTTTAAACAACTATATGCCTAACAACCAATTTAAGAAAGGAGAATTATACAGTTTTATAACTGGCAAAGCGAGTACGGCTATTGCGAGGAGGCTGCAAAAGAATTTTAAACAGGCCAATGTGGATGTTACGATCGAGCAGTGGAGTGTTTTATATCATTTGTGGAAACAGGATGGATTGAGCCAGCAACAATTGTGTGAAGCTACTTTTAGAGATAAACCAAGTATTACCCGGCTGGTGGATAACCTGGAAAAGTTGCAACTGGTGAAAAGAGTAGCGTGTAAGGATGACCGCAGGATCAATAAAATCTATCTTACCAGAGAGGCGGTAGAACTACAGGAACAAACAATGGGCCTTGCGAATCAAACACTGAATGAGGCATTGGAGGGCGTAACGAACGGGCAGATTGAAATTGCGAAAGAAGTGCTGCAGATGGTGTATGATAACCTGGCACTTCAAACAACACAAACCTCTCAACCCCTCCGGCTCCCGCTAGCTAACCCAAAGGGGACAAGGCAAGAGTCTTAGAAAGGTAATTTTATCAACTTATCACGATTTTGGCTTTAATTTTTTTAGTGCATTTAAAAGAAGGAACCCAAAAAATACATCTTGCAAAAACAAAATTTCTTCAAATAAACATTCTCTCCGGAAACTCCTCCTTTGGAGTACCCGGGGGAGGCTTTTAATTTCATTTTATGAATACACCCACATCAACCGCAACATCACTAAAAGGTGGTGAATGGTTAATAAAAGAAAGCAATGCGTTTGAAAATTTTACGCCCGAGGATTTTAACGAGGAGCAACTGATGGTGAAGGAAATGTGCCTTCAGTTCCTGCGTGCGGAAATTCACCCGATTGCCGACCGTATTGATAAATTAGAACCCGGGCTGATGCCATTGGTAATGGAAAAAGCAGGAGAGCAGGGTTTGCTGGGCGCTTCTATCCCGGAAGAATACGGCGGACTGGGAAAAGATTTTATTACCTCCACGCTTGTTAATGAAGGACTGGGTGGCGGCTATTCCTTTAGTGTAGCCATTGCGGCTCATACCGGTATTGGCACATTGCCCATTTTATATTTTGGCACCAATGAACAAAAGCAAAAATATATTCCCAAACTTGCCAGCGGCGAATGGAAAGGAGCGTATGGACTTACGGAACCGAATAGTGGCAGTGATGCATTAGGGGCGAAGTCAACCGCATCGCTTTCCACTGATGGCAAATATTATATTTTAAACGGGCAGAAATGCTGGATCACCAATGGTGGTTTTGCAGATGTATATACCGTGTTTGCAAAAATTGACGGCGATAAATTTTCTACGTTTATAGTGGAGCGCGGCTTTGAAGGATTTACCCAGGGACCCGAAGAACATAAAATGGGTATTAAAGGCTCGTCAACAGTACAACTTTATTTCCAGGATTGCAAGGTACCGGTTGAAAATTTATTGGGTGAAATTGGTAAAGGACATATCATCGCATTTAATATCCTCAATATCGGCCGGTTGAAGCTCTGTGCCGCTGCAGTGGGTGGTTCAAAAATGGCTTTGAATACTACCATTGAATATGCAAAAACAAGGGAACAGTTTAAGACCCCTATTGCAAATTTCGGCGCCATCAAATACAAGTTGGCAGAAGCAGCTATCCGGATATTTGCATGTGAAAGCGCGTTGTACCGTACCAGTAGATGGGTAGATGAAAAAGAAATAGAACTGGCCAATGCCGGTAAACCATTTAATGAAGCATTGTTAGGTGCAGCGGAGGAATTTGCAGTAGAGTGTGCCATTCTTAAAGTTCATGGCAGCGAAGTACTGGATTATGTGGTGGATGAGGGCGTACAGGTTTTTGGCGGCAACGGGTTCAGCGACGAATACGTGATCAGCAGGGCTTACCGCGATAGCCGCATCAACCGCATTTACGAAGGCACCAACGAGATCAATCGTTTGCTGACAGTAGATATGATCTTAAAAAGGGCGATGAAAGGTCAGCTTGACCTGATGGGCCCGGCCATGGCGGTTTCCAAAGAATTAATGAGTATACCTGAATTTGGTAATGATGATGAAACAGCCTTTGCAGCAGAAAAAAAATCAGTGCTGAACATGAAGAAAAGTATATTGATGGTGGCGGGCGCCGCTGTGCAAAAACTGGCGATGAGGCTCTCCGACGAGCAGGAAATACTGATGAATATCGCAGATATGGCCATCGAAACTTTTGTGGTGGAAAGTACTTTGTTGCGTATCATAAAAATGGTGGATAAACAGGGTGAACCTGCAAGCAGTGTACATATCGACCTGATGCGATGTTACCTGAATGATGCTATCGATAAAGTAAATAAAGCAGGAAAGGAAGCCATCAATGGTTTTGCGGAAGGCGATGAGCAAAGAATGATGCTGCTCGGCCTGAAACGTTTTACCAAATCAGCGCCCTTCAATAGTAAAAATGCACGCCGGAGAATCGCTGATGCGCTGATTACGGCAAATAAGTATCCCTGGTAAAAAAAATAACCCGGTGAGTGAACTTCATACAAAGCGATGACACCTTTTGAAAAGGTGTCATCGCTTTGTATGAAAAAAATTTACCTTACACCCATGAAATTTTTTTGTACGTTATGTATGTTGTCGCTTACAGGGCACGTATTTTCACAGGCAGACAATACTCCTTTTATCCGCCTGATCAACCCTTATAAAATAACCAACGCTGTAAGATCTTCCAGGCAATTTATCATTGGATCTACCTGTAAAAGTTGCGCACTCACCATCAATAGCAAAAGGGTAAACGTATACCCAACAGGCGCATTTGTATACGAATTAAATTTGTTGGCGGGGGATTCCGTGGTAACGGTTCTGGCCGAAAACGGCGGCAAATCGCTCACAAAAAAAATCAACTACGCGTACACGTTACCAAAGCCTGCCGAGCCGGTAAAAATACTGGAAATAGAAAGTATTAAAACCTTCCCCGAAGGCGACCTGGTACTGATGCCGGGTGATAAAATTCAATTCAGGGTAAAAGCTTTGACAAGGTGCATTGTAAAAGCGATGCAGGATATTGTTTTGTATGAATTGCCTTTGTCGCAAACGAATGGCATGCCTGGCATTTACCAGGGGGAATATACCATTAAAGAAACGGATAGTTTCAAACTAAAGAAAATACCCGTTGTCATTACGGATTCTATAGGGCTTTTTTTCTTTAAAGAAACCAGTAATTTTTTCTCTATCCTGTCTCCGCTTGCATCGGATATTGCGATCACTAAAGGAAGACTGGCGCATCTTGAATATGGACTGGGCGACGATCGCCTGGGTGGCGCAAAGATCGGCTACCTGGACAGTAATATTGTTTTGAAAATAGTCGGGAAAGTTGGCTCGCATTATAAAGTACAATTATCAAAAATACACACGGCCTATATTCCCGATGAACTGATAGAATTAATGCCCAAGGGGACCTTCACACCAGGTTCGCTCACCACCAACTGGAATGTATACGGCGATGGCAAATATGATTATGTAAAATGCGGCCTGTTTGCAAAACTGCCTTACCAGTCGTTCCAGTTAACTGATCCTTCGAGAATCGTGGTGGATGTTTATGGCGCCACCAATAATACCAACTGGATTACCCAACTGGAAACAGTAAAGGAGATAAAAAATGTATACTACGAACAAAAGGAAGATGATGTATTCCGGATCACGATTGAATTAAAGCATGCCCAGCACTGGGGTTATCAATTGTATTATGCCGGTAATACACTCGTGATTAAAGTGAAGCAGCAGCCGGAAAATTTATCGCTTAAAAATTTAACCATTGCGGTGGATGCCGGACATGGTGGAACCAATACCGGCGCTGTTGGTGCAACCGGGGTGTATGAAAAAGAATTAACGCTGGCCATTTCGTTAAAATTACAAAAGGCCCTGGAAAAGGAAGGCTCCCGTGTGATCATGACCCGTACAAAAGAAACATTTTTTGATAATAAGGAACGCATTCTTTTTTACAGGGATAGTTTGCCCGATCTGTTGATCAGTATACATTTAAACTCTTCCGAGGATCCAATACGCGTAGGAGGCACTGCCGCCTTTTATCGATATGTTGGGTTTCGGAACCTGAGTTTAAATATTTACAGACGAATGCTGGAATTGGGATTAAAGGAATATGGTAATACCGGCTCTTTTAATTTCATGCTCAACAGCCCGACCGAATACCCGAATGCACTGGTGGAAACGCTATTTCTCAGTAACCCGGAAGAGGAAATGAAGATCCTCGACGAGAAATCTCAGCAGCGAATGGCGGAGAAAATTGTGATGGGGGTGAAGGATTTTTTGGATGGGTGTAAGGTGAATTAAGGAGTAAATAACGTATGTAAGGTAAATATAGTTAGAGGAGTGTAAAAAAGACAATTAACATTAATAATGTAAATTTGAAAAATTCCATTTATGGACGCAATATATGCTGAAATAGAATTGATAAATGGCGAAGACATTATATTAGCCAGTCGATATATAATCGGGGAAGAGGAAATAAAACGCATGAAAGTAAATATCCTCGTTGATACCGGTAGCGTGCATTAATGAAAATATACTGGCACAGTTGCAACCGCCAATAAATTAAAAAAGAAAAGACCAACCGGCAAATGGAAATGTGCCGGAATATGATGTAGCAGTGCCTATTGAAGTGAGGTTTAAAAATCGCAGTTGTTCTGTAGATGCAATTGTACTTCCCGGGAATTCTGAACCATTATTAGGAGCGGTCCCCCATGAAGATATGCGTGTCCCCGATACCTTATTTCAAATTTATTGATTAATTGGAAGATGTTTTGATCCATTCTTATAACAGGAATTAATTGTATATTTCGATCATCCTTATTTTGCGCTGATGAAATTAAAATAATAAAACTAAAAAAGCGGAGCATATATTCAATACGTTATATACCCTACAACCTTACTTACCTTTTATCCCCTATTTAGGTAATACGAAGTCTCTAAGATAAAATATGAAATAGAGGAGAAGTTTTTTCTGTAATTTTAAGCATAACCTATCATTGAATGTTAGCTAAAAAGGAAGTTATAAAAAGCATTAAAGAAATGCCGGAGGATTTTTCTGTTGATGATGCAATCGACAGGCTGATCGTATTGAACAAGGTGGAAAAGGCCAGAAACGAAATCAAAGGTGGGAAAGGATTAACAACGGAGCAGGCTGGTAAAAAACTGCAAAAATGGATAAAATAATATGGGCTCCTTCAGCGCTTAAAGATATTGATTCAGTTGCAACATTTATTGCTGCGGATTCTGCAAAGGCAGCAAAAAATATGGTTGAATTATTTTTTGAAAAGGCCAAAATCCTTGAATTATTCCCGCCCTATGGTAAGCCTGTGAAAGTAAACAAAAGATGCCAGTCTAAGAGAAATATTGGTAAGCAGGTACCGGATAATTAATGAAGTCTATTCGGAGGATGAAGTTAATATTCTTTCGGTGCATCATCGATTAAGACTATTAAAAAATAATCCAATATTTAAGAAGAGATTACGAAAGTGAGCTGAGTTGTTTGCTGGTGGCGAAATGAAGAAGTAAAAAGAGTAAAAAAAAGTAAATAATGTAGCCTTTGATAAAAGTCAGCTTTAATTTTTCTCAGAAGTGCGTCCGGTTAAATTGAAGAAGTAAAAATCGACTTTCAAATTATATAAAGGAATTCCGTGGCAAAAAACTGTTTCAAAATGCTAATTCTCCCCGGTATTTTATATACTTTTTATACTTTATTTACCCCAAATACTCCTCTACCGCTAAACACCTCACGCACCGCATATTTTTTTTTGTTAACTTTGTCCTTTATTTAATATTTATTATATGGTTGAAACCGCATTAGCGATCCCTACCCAGACCTTAACCGCAAAGGATTTTGTTACTGACCAGGAAGTACGTTGGTGCCCCGGATGCGGGGATTATTCCATTCTGGCACAGGTTCAAAAAATAATGCCCACACTGGGGATACCGAGAGAAAATATTGTAATTGTATCCGGGATCGGTTGCAGCAGTCGTTTTCCGTATTACATGAATACTTACGGAATGCATAGCATACACGGCAGGGCCACAGCGGTGGCAAGCGGATTAAAGGCCGCCCGTCCTGAACTGAGTGTATGGATCGTAACAGGCGACGGCGACGGACTGAGCATTGGCGGTAATCATACGATCCACCTGTTGCGCAGGAATTTTGATGTTAATGTTTTGTTGTTCAATAACCAGATCTATGGGTTAACCAAGGGCCAGTACTCGCCTACTTCTGAGGAAAATAAGATCACGAAATCGACACCTTTTGGCAGTATCGACCACCCGTTTAATCCTTTGGCGCTGGCAATGGGCGCGGATGCAAGTTTTATTGCGAGGACGATGGACAGGGATCCAAAACATTTACAGGCAATGTTATTGCGGTCCCAGGCGCATAAAGGAGCTTCCTTTTTAGAAATTTATCAAAACTGCAACATTTTTAATGATGGCGCTTTTGAAGTGTTTACCGAAAAGAGCAGCAAACCCGAAGAAGTATTATTTCTAGAACAAGGTAAGCCACTGGTATTTGGCGCTGCACAAAACAAAGGCATTAAACTGGATGGATTTAAACCGGTGATTGCTGAGATCGGAAAAGATGCATCGGTAGATGATCTGTGGGTGCACGATGACAGGGATTTTTACAAGGCGCAGGTACTGATCCGAATGTTTGATGATCCAAAATTGGCAGGGCATTTACCAAGGCCATTCGGGGTATTTTATGAAACAGACAGGGCCTGTTATGAAGATAGCATGACCATGCAGATAGAAGAAGTAATTGCCAAAAGAGGCAAGGGCGATCTGGATAAATTGCTGAGAGGGAATGAGATATGGACGATTAGTTAAAGGACCCGGCCTCCAGGCCTTTTTACAACAACCCCTTCTTCAGCAAATACTCGGCGATCTGCACCGCATTGGTGGCGGCGCCTTTACGCAGGTTATCACTTACGATCCAGCAGTTAAGGGTATTGGCCTGTGTTTCATCTCTTCTTATCCTTCCTACAAATGTTTCATCTTTTTCATGAGCGGTTAACGGCATGGGGTACACGAAATTTGCAATATCATCCTGTACCACCACACCCGGCGCTTTACTCAACAGGGCCCTCACTTCGTTAAGGTCGAAATCATTTT
>JBDTVX010000162.1:0-12355 GCA_040007015.1 Ferruginibacter sp.
ATTAAAAATAACCATAAAATTTTTCTGCCGCTGCAGTTCATTGATATAAATTGATTTTGTCAATAGATATGATCATGTACCATTTTACCCATTAATCCTTTAGTTTAAGAAGATATTTTTTAAACATTCATGCTTTCCAGCCAAAAATGGCCGTTTTTATAACCACCCATCCAATTAAAAATACCATTCATCCATTAAATTATTTTTCACCAAAAACCTATTTTCCTTCAAAAATCAATCCCATCGTGGCTTTTAAGCTAACTAAGCTATTGGCCGCTACCCGCTACTAAAAAATAAATGGTACTATGTGTTGTATAGTACCTAATAATGTATATCTTTGTGTTATCAAAGTGAGGATAAAACAAAAAAATAAATACTTACAATCATGAAAAAGCAATCAACTAACTTATTTGCAACAATAAGCACAGAACTGGTAAAAAATCTTACAACCATAGTGAAAGAAACTGTGGTTAAAGGGTATAACCAGCCACAAAGCAAAATTTTTACTGCTGGCGATCTTTGGAATATCCAGCGCCAGGGAAAAACCAGGACTCAAAGAAGATTTTCTTTTTAAAACAACAATTATCAACTTATAAAAAATTAAAATAATGAAAAAGCAATCAGCCTTCTTATTTACACAAATAAGCACCCGGCACCTGGAAAATTTTACAACCATAGTAAAAGAGACTTTAGCCGTTGGTTTTAATCAGCCTAAAAGCAAAACATTTACTGCTGCTGACCTGTGGAATATCCAGCGCCAGGGCAAAGGAAGGACACAAAGAAGCCTTTCTTATTAAAAAATCATTCATTAAAAAATATAAAAATTACAGTCATGAGAACTCAATTAACCAGTTTATTATCTCAATTAAGAACTGAACAACTCGAGATCCTTACAACATTGGTAAAGGAAACATTGGTCACCGAACATAGTCTTCCAAAAAGTAAAACATTTACTGCAGCGGATCTATGGAGTATCCAGCGCCAGGGTAAAAGCAGGATACAAAGAAGGTTTTCATTTTAACAAAATAACATACAATAAAAAATATATAAATTAAAGGATCATGAAAAAGCAATCAACCGGCTTGTTTATACAAATGAGCGCACAACAACTGGAAAATCTTACAAGTGAAGTGAAGGAAACACTGGCAATTGGTTTTGACCAGCATAAAAGCAAGATATTTACTGCGGCTGATCTATGGAATATCCAACGCCAGGGTAAAAGCAGGACACAAAGAAGGATGTTTGTTTAATTATTGGGCATTATGATGCAGTAATTATAATTGCATCCTGCATAAAATGCAAATATTTAATTTCTATGACGGATGATATAAACAAGCGAACTGCAGGTAACCTTATCTTTTAAAGCATCCAGGTTAGATCTGAATCCGTTCCACACAGCTGCTCCCAAATTGCTTTTTCCGTTTTTATATCCCTCGCTTAGCAGGGAAATATAAAAAGCATCCAGCCACATAGGCTTTATCGACTCCACTACCATTGCATGTTGATCTGTTAATTTGCTAACCGCAGGGGGAGCAAAATGATAAAGGTGTCTTGGTACGTCATATGCAGCCCAATATTCTTTATATAGCCGGGCATCTCCGGAGGTATAATTCGGTAATGCGACAAACGCTGCACCGCCGGGTTTCAATACCCTTTTTATCTCATCCATATACTCATGTAGCTGGTGTACATGTTCCAACACATGCCACATGGTAACCGCATCGTAGTTTTCAGCCGGAAGTTCAAAAAGTTTTTCGGATGCCTCCGTTTTGAGCCCATACTTGCCGCTGCAGATCTTCCTTGCCCCTTCATCAGGTTCCAGCCCTGTTACCGGCCAACCCGATACAAAAGCCTTGTGAAGAAATGCCCCGGTGCCTGCACCTATGTCGAGCAGCGAAACCGGTTGCAAATTTTTCCCCAGGCTCCTTTTAACCAGGTTTATTTTCCAATCGAGTGTATAATTCCTTGCTATTTTGTATAGCTTATTAACCATTCCTTTTTCGGTGTCGGTATGAGAAATATATGTATCCGATTGATAATATGGCGCTATTGAATTTTGATCCGGAACATATTGAGTAAAGCGAAGCGTACAATTAGCGCATTCCCAAATTTCAAACAATTCATTTGACACCGTATAGTCTTTACACACCAAAGCTTTTTCGATAGAAGTACTGCCGCAACAGGGGCAGTTAATCCTGCTTATTATTGAGCCCATCTTGATTGTAATTGGTGGCAAAAATACAGGTTTAGCTGCTACAAACTTTTCAATACATTCATTACATTCCTTGATCTTCTCTTATCGTTTTGCGTTGCCGTATTCATATTCCCGCAACCTCCTCTGCCATGCTTCAAGCTGATGCACAGACGTTGCCTGGAACCAGCGCTGGTCGTAGTTTAGTAAATTGGGGAGATAGCTATTGCACAATGATCGCGACCTGTTTGAAATGATTGAATGCTTTCGGAAGCAAATGCCCTTTCCACCACAAGGCAGTTTTATTGTTTTGTTCTATTGATTGAAAATGTTTCATGTATAAATTCTCCTCGTTCGGCAATGCCTTCAATCGTAACGGTATATGTTGATGGCATGTCCGCAGTATAAAAAGAAATGATAGCGGGACTCTTTGAATCTGCAATTACATTTCCATTCCAGTAAATCGCGGTCCTCACATCTTTTGCCTTAACCTTAATACTTTCGTCTGTATCATATTGGGGAGAATAAAATTCCTTCTCAACATGATAGCCGGGAACACGCAAAGATTTTATTCCTTTTTGAGAAAAATTTACAATCGCATCTCTTCCTCTTTTGGTATTTATTAAAACAACTCCGTTTCCTCCTCTTACACCATATATCGCTGCTTCGCCACCTCTAAGCACTTCTATAAAATCAATGTCATACGGATTAATATCTAATCCCCCTTTAAATTCAACTCCATTAACTATTATTAAAGGGTCAGTATAACCCGTCATGGTGTTTCTTCCAAAAAAACTAATATGCCCATTAAATATAGTAACGCCGGGTACCGAATAAAGCACATCAAGCAAATTATAATTTCCATATTTTTCAATAAAATCAGAAGTAATTATTACAGACATAGGGCTCACTCTTTTTGATTCGTCATAATTCACCTTTTTTCGTGCATTAACAATAACTTCCTGCAACACACGCACTTTTTCTTTATCAAATATCGAATCATACATGGCACGTACATAAAAGTTGATTCCATCAAGTGCACCTGAATTTAATTCTGCCGGAACAAAAGATCTTTCAACTTCTGTTAAAGGAAAAGTCGTGGCATCAATTGAAACATCAACATCCTCATTTAAACCTTTCGCATTTTGTGTTTGAATAACAAATGAAGTAGAATCGGTATACTCTATTCCTGCAAAATGGAATTTCCCCTGTTCGTCTGTTAAATCGGTTCCAACAAATTCATTATCAGATGCAGAAATAAGTGTTGCGGAATAACCAACAGCAGGAGTGTTTTTCTTTTTGTATAACGTACCCGTTATAGAAAGACTGCTGTCTTTTTCTTGCAAATTTATTCTCGTATTGCCTTCAATATCGTTCCAGTTATACCGGCACCAGCCGTGGGTTAGCATTACCAGGTCCAGGTTTTCCCGGGTTGTTAAATCACCGCTTTTAAAATAATAACCCGGTTCTTCAATGTACCCTTTTAGGTAAGGAGATAGCAAAAGATGCGTTTTTATGTTGCCGTCATTTTCATTCTGCTTTATTACCTGGTCGTCTGTAACAGAAATTGAATACATTCCTTTTAGAAGCTTACCAGTCATATCAGTTGTTTTCAGCTTAAGTATTACCTTTTCTCTTGGCCCATAGTTAACCTTGTTAGCAGCTATAATAGTAGTTGCGCCGGGATGGTGAACAAAAACCAGGCGTTCGCTTACGGGTTGCATAGCACTATCAAACAACGTTAGTTGCGCAATGCCTTCAGGAAAATTTTTCAGGGGGATATCTTCTTCGTACAGATCAGTTCCACGACTCGTAAAGCATACACTATCATGAGAAGTTGCAACAAGGTAGCTGACTATATTTTTTTTATATAAAGAGTCGCCCAATGCAATACGTACCCTTAGTTCATTCTTACCTCTTTTAATTACGGAAAGCTGGTAAGCGTAGTTATCGGTTACCATGAGTGGATAGCTAAACTCTTTATTATTTATTGTTTGTATGTGTGCTGTATAGGAAGTTCCGCTTTCAGGAATAAATTCAAACTTTCCCATCCCTAAATGTGTACTTTTGAAACTACACACAATAGTGCCCTTGCTATCTCTTACAGTTCCATGCACATCTGTTCCGTGACCGTATTTATCAATCGCTCTAAATGCAACATTGTTCTCAATGTCACTTACCAGGTTACCTCCTTCGGGCAAAAACTGCACATCAGGATCATTGTTTAAAGAAGGCAACCTGAGCAATTTTTCATAACCACCCGTTTTAATTCTTATCGTGGTTTCGTTCCGGTTTTTTTTATCTACAGGGCTCACGTTTATAGAAAACATTCCCTGGGCATTCGTGGAAATATCCGCCTGTTCGACCAGCTTTTTTTTATACATCAACTGGTAATGTACAGGCATATAGGCATACAATTTTTTTAGAGTGTCCTGCAGTTGGATGCTGACGGACGAGAGCGTTGAATCTTTGTAAGAAATGCCGGATATGATGTGGTTGGCTTTATTAGAGACGTGAATGTAATCGTTAAAAATATTTTGCTTATTGCCGAAGCCGGTCATCCACGAAGTATAAGCTCTCAACACATAGTATCCTTCAGTTATGGAATCGTTTAAGTGAAAACTGAAATTAAGTGAACTGTAAAGGCCATTTACAATCGTTTTTTCAACTATTGTATTTTCTTCATTTATTAGTTCTACGTAAATTTTTTTACTTCTAATGCTATTATCCGCGGACCTGCCTTCATTAATAAGATAGATTTTACCGTAGATATCATCGCCGCTCAGGTAGTAAGGCTTATTAGTATGTATGTATATCTTTTGCTGTGGAAAATCGCTGGCGTAGGTATAGAATTTATTAACCAATTCCTTTAATGAATCTGTTGGTGGCGCTTTGTCATGCCCTGCAAAAATGAATAGCCCTGCAACCAGCGGGAGATAAAAGCTTGTTTTCAGCATTAGCTAATTAGTTAACTCTGTTTCGAAGATAATTATTTAAATCTGATAATCTAAGAGACAAATGTCCGCATTAGAAACAATATATGATCATTCGAATATACCTGTAAAGCCTTTCCCTGTCAGGGCTGGCGCACGAAAAGTTTTAAAAGCCCCTTTTTAAGTAATCGATTTTCGTGCGTCTGCCCTCCTTTCCCTGTTTGTTTTTGTCAACTTTAAATATAAAGCTGCTAAACACAATACAATGAGGATTATGATTGGGGGCATCATGTTGCTGCTCCCAGGCTCAATTATCAACACTTCAGCAAATCGTATGATGATTGAGCCTCCTTCTTTTTATTACCCGGTTATTACGGTTATCTCATCATCCCGGTTATTTTCTTTCTTTTTCAGGAGGTTTTTCCCTTGTGCTTATAAAAAATCATGTATACATTGGTGCTGCAATATCACTTCTCAATTTTATCAACCCGCTTATGAATACTACTAACAAAGGAAGAATAAGAATTTATACCAATGTAAGACACAGCCTTGAGCTGGCTAAAAATATTTATGAAAAACATAAGGCTGATGGTGACAGATCGCTCCTTTCGTCAATTGAAGGATTTAACTGGGATGCAACCGGGCCCAAAATAAGCCTATGCCTCGAAAAGCATAAAGAGGCCATCAACCTCAGTAAAAGCGCTGAAGAAATGTATCGGCAAAGGGATGCTGTTCTGGCGGAGATTACGGATATTATCCGGGCCAGTAAGTCTATACTAAAAAGTAACCGTGCAAGCCCGGAAAAATTACACGAATGGGGATTTGTGCTGTATGATAATACACTTGGAATTGAAAAGATTCCTCCATAATCAAACATGGGTTTCCTTGACTTTTATCAAACAGCAGGATATCCCTGCCGGAAAAAGACTGATCAGGCTGAAATCCAAATAAACCTGTCAGCCACTTTCATTTCTTGCCTGTTGGCTTTACTTTTTGAATAAACCCTTTTTAAAACAAACAGGGATCATCCTTAAAAAAAACAAATATGAATGCTTTAAAAAACAAAGTTCAGTTAATCGGCAATTTAGGGAACGCACCTGAAATAAAAAAAACTGAAAATGGCAAGAAATTGGCCCGTTTCAGCATCGCCACCAACGAAACTTATCAAAACGCAAAAGGCGAAAAGGTAACCGAAACAACCTGGCACAACCTGATAGCCTGGGAGAAATTAGCAGACCTGGCAGAGAAATATTTACATAAGGGAACCGAAGTAATAATCGAAGGCAAACTCATCAACAGAAGTTATAATGATAAGGAGGGTAATAAAAAATATATTTCCGAGGTATGTGTGAATGAAATGATGATACCTGGAAATAAAGAAAAGGGTTAAGGCTTGTTAAAAGGCAAAAAAAATATTCTGAATCTTCATCAACCAAACATTATGGCGAAAGCATCAAAAAAGCCCGAAGTTACTACACCGCATATGGCAACGCTTGCCGCAAAAACATTATTGAATCCCAAAGCCACTGCATTAGAAAAAAAACTGGCAGGGGCTTTATTGACACAGGCTGCTGATAAACAAAATTTTAAAAAAGGAAAATAAAATGCTCTTCATTATTTTCCGTTACTTTTTATTTCCAGTAACGGTAAAATCTTGTACGTCTTGATGGGGCTTTAATGTTTGATGGGCGGCATTAAACCGAAGCTTTTATTCGTACTCATTTAAGATTGCCAGAATAGTTAAGCGGAGAAACCAGGTTGCGGGGCAATCAAAACGTGGGAAAAGCCTTTCCCGGACCAGTTTGATTTATTCCTACATTTGTGCATGTGAAGCTGATATCCCGGGGGAACATTGATTTTTTCATTTTAAATAAAAATAAACGAAGTAAGCATTTTTACTTAAGCGGACAAAGAATCCTAAAATCATTTAATCTTAAAAATCATAGTATGATCTTTGCATAATAAATAATTTTCCATGCACCATTCCAATTCATTTCAATTTGCATCCGATTTTATTAACTATACACATACTTCCATCTTTTTAACCGGCAAGGCTGGTACCGGTAAAACTACTTTTTTAAAATACTGCAAAGAAAATAGTGTAAAAAATACCGCTATTGTTGCACCAACGGGCGTAGCGGCAATGAATGCGGGTGGCACTACCATTCACTCATTTTTCCAGCTGCCATTTACCCCCTACATACCAATGGCCAGGGGCTTTGACGGAAATAATGGTTTAAACGATAGAAATAGTTTAATAAGCCGGCTTCGCTTAACCAATGACCGAAAAGAAGTAATGCAAAAATTAGATTTATTGATCATTGATGAAATAAGCATGGTGCGCTGTGATGTGCTTGATGCAATCGATGCGGTTTTGCGACATGTACGAAGCCAGTATACAAGGCCCTTTGGCGGGGTACAGGTTTTATTGATTGGTGATATGTACCAGTTGCCTCCGGTTGTTAAGGATGAAGAGTGGCAGCTACTTTCGCCCTGGTATAAAAGTCAGTATTTTTTTAACAGCCAGGTGATTGAGAGCCAGCCACCGGTGTATGTGGAATTGGACAAAATTTACCGCCAAAGCGATCCTTCCTTTGTAAATGTGTTAAACCAGGTCCGTAATAATGAAATGGATAATGATGGATTTGAATTATTACACAGCCGCTACTTACCAAACTTTAATCCTTCAAAGGAGGAGGGTTATATTACGCTTACTACCCACAACAACAAAGCCGATGCAATTAATTTTAAGGCGTTAAATGAATTAAACGGCAAGCTGCGAAATTTTGACGCCTTGATCGAAGGCGAGTTTTATGAAAAATCTTACCCAGCCGATCTGCAGTTGAAATTAAAAGTGGGTGCACAGGTTATGTTCATAAAAAATGACACCGAAAAACCCCGGAGATATTTTAATGGCAAGATCGGTGTGGTGGAAAAAATTGAGGACGAAAAGATACAGGTTTTGTGTAACGGTGATTCTACCACTATTGATGTAAAAAAAGAAAAATGGAAAAACATCCGTTACGTGGTTGATAAAACCACCAGCCAGGTGGAAGAAAATGAAATCGGTTCCTTTACCCAGTTTCCGCTAAGGCTGGCCTGGGCCATCACTATACATAAAAGCCAGGGACTTACCTTTGAAAAAGCCATCATTGATGCCGGCGAAGCTTTTGCACCAGGGCAGGTATATGTTGCATTGAGCCGCTGCACCAGCCTGCAGGGAATGGTACTGCATAGCCGTATCAACAATAATAGTTTGCATAGCGACAGCCGCATCGCATCTTTTGCAAAAACACAAAAAACTTCTGCCGTACAAATACAAATTTTACAGGGTGCCAAATACCAGTTTCAGAAAGAGGAAATTAAAATGCTGTTCGATTTTTCAGAACAGCAACTCAATGTAAAGGCGGTGCTATCTTTTGTTTCGGTACAGCAAGCCTCCTTTAATACGGCTGCATTACCGGCAATAGAACTGCTACATTTATTAATGGCAAAAATTGAAATTATTGCCAGGAAATTTGAACCGCAATTAAATCAGTTTTTTGACCAGCAGTCATTGCCTGAAAATAATGAGGCCTTACAAAAGCGGCTGGTTGCTGCTGCCCATCATTTTATAATTGAAATGGAAACCCTGAAAAATGAAATTAATAAATGCCCTGCTGAAACAGACAGTAAATTAATTGCCGATGATTTTAATAAATTACTATTGGCTCTATATACCAGTGTCTGTTTACGGTTACATTTATTGAAGGGTTGTCAAAACGGGTTTTGGGTAGAAAATTTTTTATTGTATAAAAGAACATTTATCAAACCGGCTTTATTAGCCAATGCCTATGCCGGCAAGTCAACCTATGTAAAAAAGGATAGCCCGCATCCTGAATTATATCAATTACTTCGTAAAAAAAGAGATGCTCTTTGTGAAGAAAAAAATATGCCCGTGTATTTGATCGCCGGCAGTAATACTCTGGACGAAATGGCGCTGTATCTTCCCCAAACATTTGAAGAGCTTGAGCAGATCAGCGGGTTTGGGCCTGTTAAAACCAAACAATTTGGCGAATCTTTTTTAACCATCATCAGGGAGTATTCCGTGCAACATGATCTGCAAACCAATATAGAAGCAAAGGCGGTAAAAACAAAACGCAGGGAAAAAAATACCGAAATAAAAACAGGCACAAAAACTGCAAGTTTTAATTTATATAAAGAAGGAAAAACCATTGAGGAAATCGCAACAATAAGAAATATGGCAACGGGCACAATTGAACAGCACCTTTCCTATTTTGTTAGTATTGGCGAGATAGATGTTAATTCATTCGTTTCACCGGATAACCAGGTGCTGGTAAGATCTGCCATCGAAAAGTTTGGGCTCTCAAGCAGTAAAGCACTCAAAGAAAATTTACCGGAAACTATAACCTATTGTGAAATAAGAATGATGATGGCTTCAACAAAGGTGGTTCTGTAGCGTTACTAAAAAATTTCACCGGTGTAACCCTGGTTTTTTTATAAAAAACCAGGGTAGAAACCCCGGTTAATTTTAATCCGTACCCTATGAAAACTATCTTAAATAAATTCTTCTTATAAACTAAGTGATTCGCAGTTTCTATCTGCAGATATATTGCATTTCAAATACACAATTTAAAGCTGCTCACAATATATGCCAGTATTTGAAAACTGTTGTGGGTAAGGGTTTCAGAAAATAGGAGGATTTCCTTTATCCGGAATCCGGACGTTTTTTCCATTTGGTGGATTTGCCGGGCGAACTAATCAGCGCGAACAATAAAAATATACAATGTTATAAATAAATTTTTAAGTCCCGGTCAAAATGATCCGGAAATGATTGTAGAATTTATTTCACTACGTTAACGCAGGCCATAATGAATCAGGAATAAAACCTGATCAATAAACCAAAGTAATTATCGTTCCACCCTTCTACCATTTCTTCATAGGCTTCATTCGGAATATTGGTATGAAGTAATTCGGCGGATGTGCCCTGTTTATGCGGATGAAGTTTTATGGTAACGATCGACCCGGCTTCCTGTTCTCCGAAATACCACTGCTGAACGATTTTTTTTCCTTCTTCAAAAGCAAGATTTTTACCAACAATACTTCCTTCCCATAATGAAAACTCACTTCCGGGTACGGTGCTCATTTCTGCCTCTTCGCCTGTCCATAATTGAATAGTGGCCGGAAGCGTTAATGCAAGATATACTTCCCCTGGTAAAGCGGGGATCATGTAATATTTTTTAAAGTCTTTCATTTGCTATTATCATTTCATAAAGATAAAACCCTTTTTACTCTCTGCAATAAAATGATGCGGAAGAAGGGAGCGTTGGGTTAAGAATAAAATGACTTAAAATGCTGAAAAATATAACACAGAAATGAACGACAAACACTGTACAGGTTTCCAACGTGATGGTTATGGCATCGAGCTTTATAATTGGCGGGTAAATGACACAACGGCCAGGGAAGACGCACGAAAATCGATTACTTAAAAAGGGGCTTGTTCTTAATCCCGAAGGCCCGCCTGAACGGAACGGGCAGGGCTTTTAAAAATTTTCGTGCGTACAGCGCTGACACAACGGTTTATTGTTAGCACAACAGTAGTTAAAAGAACTACCTTGCCCTATTCAAAACATAAAAATGAATAACAAATTTGATTTACTGATCGATAGCTATCTTGACAATAAGGTGGGAATTGATACTTGCTTTTTAAATGAAGCCCTGTCAAAAGGCCTGCAACAAAATATACTGCAATTACAAAGGGATGAATTGATGACTGCTGCCGGAATTGGAAACGAGGAGGTGAAGGATACCAAACAAAAAATGAGGAGCGATAAAATTTATTGGATGGATAAACGACACTGCAATATTTTCGAAGAAGAATTCTTATTACAGGTAGAAAAATTTATTGATCACCTGAACAGTACCTGTTATACCGGTATCAATGGATATGAATTTCATTATGCAGTTTATGAAGAAGGTAGTTTTTATAAAAGGCATAAGGACCAGTTTAAAAATGACAGCAACAGGAAATATTCGCTCATCAATTATTTAAATGAAAACTGGTTGGAGCAAGATGGAGGTCAATTACTGGTCTATCAAAATGAATTGGTTCAAAAAATTTTACCCCAATCACAAACAGCTGTATTTTTTAAAAGCGATGAAATGGAACATGAGGTAACGAGGACCAACCGCTCCAGGATGAGTATTACCGGGTGGCTGAAGCGGATGTAGCGGTTTTTAAAATAAAAAGGAAGGAACCATAACATAACTAATTCAAGAACAGAATTTTTCTATATTATCACTTTGAAAAGTCTTTGGTTATTGTGGAGCGATACTACATCAGCCAGTTTCAGACACACAAATTCCAAACCGGTTTAGTAGATTAGTTTGTTTACAGTAGATTGAGAACTGCTTTCTGCGTTAATAAAATTATTAAACTCATTTTAGTCACGCCGCTTCCTGTTCTTTATTCCTTTCCACGAATTAATCATAATAAACTTGTATTCTCATCCGGTATTCCGCAGGAATCTCTAATTGTTTTTGCAGGCTAAGCGCAATAGATGCACTTACATGTTTTTTACCACGTAATAATTCGGTGAGATGCCCCGGCTTCATTTTCATTAATGCAGCGAATTCAGTTTTCTTATATTCCCGGTATGTATCGATTTCTGAACTTGTAGGGAAAAGGGTCAATATAAGGTACGTCTATGTCTCACTGCTAATACAATTCGATGACAAAATACCTCCTCTAATCAATAATACATCCATCCCTCAACATCTTCATATACACCAATCCTTTTTCCCTGGCAAAATTAATATTACGATCCGGGATATTTTCCGGGCTTTTATAATGTTCCAAAGCCCTGTCGATACTTTCTTCGCGCAACAGGTGCAGCATCGGGTACACGGACCTGTTAGTATAATTTGCGGCATCATTTTCCGGTGAGTTTGCAAACAGGTACAATGGATGAAAACTCGCCAGTTGATAAATTCCTTCGTAACCATTTTCTATTAATGATTTTTCAGCAAGCGACACAAGGTCAAGATAATCGTCAAACCTTTTGAAGGAATTAGGGAAGATCAGGAAAATGGTTTCGATATTTTTTTCATTATCCAGCCGGGTAGTTTCCCGCAAAAAAGCTTCTATGCATACATTCGGAACCGCGCTTGTTTCTACCTGGAAAAACACCGCTTGCTGTTTTACCACATTGGCGGCAAAGGGGCAAAAGTT
>JBDTVX010000163.1:0-12333 GCA_040007015.1 Ferruginibacter sp.
GAGAAAGTTGCTCAAACCGGCCGTCCTTTGGTAATTATTGCTGAAGACCTGGATGGTGAAGCGCTGGCTACATTGGTCGTAAACAAATTACGTGGTACCATTAAGGTTGCTGCAGTAAAAGCGCCGGGTTTTGGCGACAGAAGAAAAGAAATGTTGCAGGATATTGCTATCCTTACAGCTGGTTTGGTAATCAGTGAAGAACAGGGTTACAAATTAGAGAATGCTGATCTTACTTATTTAGGTTCTGCTACTTCTATTGAAATTGATAAAGACAATACTACCATTGTAGGCGGTAAAGGTAAAAAAGCTGACATTGTTGCAAGAGTAAACCAGATCAAAGCTCAGGTAGAAGTAACAACTTCCGACTATGATAAGGAAAAATTACAGGAGCGTTTAGCTAAATTAAGCGGCGGTGTTGCAGTGTTGTATATTGGCGCTGCCACAGAAGTGGAAATGAAAGAAAAGAAAGACCGTGTGGATGATGCTTTACATGCCACAAGAGCGGCAGTGGAAGAAGGTATTGTACCAGGTGGTGGTGTAGCCTTTATCCGTGCTATCGCGTCGCTGGATAAACTGAAAGGTGCCAACGAAGATGAAACAACCGGTATCCAGATCATCAGGCGTGCAATTGAAGAGCCATTGCGCCAGATCGTTGTAAACAGCGGTATCGAAGGAAGCATTGTGGTACAGAAAATTAAAGAAGGGGAAGGTGATTTCGGCTTTAACGCCCGTACAGAAGTGTATGAAAAATTGTTTAAGGCAGGTGTGATCGATCCAACTAAAGTTACCCGTATCGCATTGGAAAATGCCGCGTCTATCGCAGGTATGTTGTTAACAACAGAATGTGTGATCGCCGACAGGCCTAAGGAAGAAGCAGCGCATAACCATGGTGGTGGTGCTCCTGACATGGGTGGAATGGGATACTAATTTAGTAGCCGTTCATAAACGAATGTTCACGAATGAAAATATGGTCCCTCCTGCGTTAAGCGGGAGGGATTTTTTTGTACGGGTAAAGAAGCAGCCCTGGTCATCATCGCCCCCGCCGTGGCGGGGATACCTTTTGCTGCATACCATTTGTGCAACTTTAACGTACGTGTAGATCGGCTGGGTTGAAGCCCACCCCCACAGTGGTTATAACCCGGTTGGCGGTTGATCAATTTCCGGGTATGACGCTTTTAACTTAAATGCACCTGAGCCCATCATTTTCCACCCCGCATGACACCCATCAAAATACAAAATATTCAGGCAATTGGTTTAAAAAAATCCCCGTTTATAAGCGGGGATTTTTTTAAATAAATAATATTAATTTATTTGACCAGTAACATTTGCTTTGTATCGATCAGCTTTTCATTTACATACAAGGAATAATTATAAGCTCCGGAAGAGATCAAAGAGGAATCTATCTTCAAACTTCCTTTTCCCATTCCCGAAATACTGACTTCTTTCAGGGTTCTCCCATTCTTATCAGTAAGTATGATTTTTGCTGATGAATACTGTTGTGGCAGGTTGTAATTTATGGTTGTTGTATTGGTAAACGGGTTAGGCACGTTTTGTTCAAAAGACGCGGCGCTGAGGATAACCGTATTTTTAGTGGAAGGATGATCTCCGGAAAGAACAATTGATTTTAATGCTTCCAGTTCTTTTTTTAATTCAGTGTTTTGCTGTGCAAGCTCCTGTACCGCCTTTACAAGGGGTGCAATAAAATTATCATAACGCAGGCCATATAATCCATCATTGCTTTCCGGCTTGTCGACACCGCTAAAATCAAAGTTTAATTTCTTTGCGGCCGTTTCTACTTCCTGCGCTACAAAACCATTGTAGCTGATCTTAGCTGCTGCATCTGCTGATTTTTCCATAGCTGTTTTCGCTGCATTATCTTCAGTGTTTTCGATATTATCACTCACCGGTTTATTTAAGTTTCCGCTGCCTGCGTCTACCTTTCTTCCCCTGTTGTAATATTCATTTAATCCTTTTACATTAACAGTATAGGTAACGGGCCTCAAACTATTAATAAATGCGAGTCCGGGTATATCTTCTTTAATACTATTTTTATACCTGCTATCTGAAAAAGTGGACCAGCCAACCTGGCCACCAATGGATGTAACCAAATTATTGCCAACGCGTACTTTATTGGAACGATCTGTAACTGCGCCATAGCCGACTGCAGTTGCATTGGTCAGGTTGACTTCCATAACATCAGCGTGGTCACCAATTGCAGTATTGTATGATCCCCCGGTATTTGTAGCCAGCGCATGATTGCCGGTTCCTGTGTTGAATGAGCCGGTTGAATTTAAATACAGGGCCCGATTACCGTTGCCTGTATTGTAAGAGCCATTCGTATTATTGCGCAAGGTTAGATCGCCGGTTGCTGTATTATAGGACCCTGCAACGTTATTTGCCATAGAAGCACCTCCAATGGCCAGGTTTGACATGCCAGTGGTGTTTTCAGATAGTGCCATCGCTCCAATAGCCTCATTTCCACTTGCGTTATTATAATACAATGCCTTGAAGCCGATCCCTATATTACTTCCCCCGGTAGTGTTTGTGGTTAGCGCACCCATCCCCATCGCTACATTGTGATGACCTCCTGTGTTGGAAGACAGGCTTCTGTATCCTACGGCCGTGTTACCATCGCCAGTTTTATTATAAGATAATGCATCGTACCCGGTGGCGGTATTAAATCCGCCTACTGTGTTCGCCTGTAATGTATAGGTACCCATGGCTGTGTTAAAGGAGCCTGTTATGTTTGAAAACAATGAATAGAGCCCATAAGCGGCATTTTCACTACCACTTTCATTTTTATAAAGCGAGGCATAGCCACCGGCGGTGTTGAAAATACCATCAATATTAAACCGGAGCGTATTAGCTCCGATGCCGGTATTTTTATTGCCGATGGTGTTACTGTTCAGGGAATTATATCCAATACCGGTATTAAAAATTCCTGATGCGGTATTATTGGCAAGCGCATTGGTACCTAATTTGGTTACTTGTGCATTGGTGTTAACAGCATAAAAGAAAAGTATTGCCAACAGGGTAACAGGTAAAAACTTTTTCATAATTGTATATTTTTATTTTTTAAAAATTGAAGATTAAAAAAATATTATCTATTGAACAGGTTTTGATTCGTGTCAATCGTGCATTCGTGGCGATTAAATTATACCCGGCGACCATTACAATCGTTTTAAACAGGTTTTAAATAGTTATTTCAAATTGATTTTGAAGGATTTCAGGCAATAATAAATAATAAATGAAGTAGCGTGCATATCCGCGTAGATATCCAGGTGCGTCTGGCGCGGTATCAATAAAAAGCTAACCAGGCTGTTAGAATTAACCAGGTGAAATCAAACGCCTGTTTCACCTGGTTAAGTGTTTATGTTGTTTAGAACCGGACGGCTATATAGCCTTAATTATACGCCAACATGTATATACGCCATCTAAATAAAAACAAATTCTGTAAAACTTAAAAGGTCCTCCGGGTTGTGTGGGCAAACTCACCATCGATTGAGGTAAGTACTGTATCCCGGTAGTGTCCTGCAATACCCATTGTTTAATGATACCATTGTTTACCTGTGCAATTGCTTTTGTTCCGTTAGCCAGGTTAGAGACTACATTATCACCTTCTTTTAATTTGATGCTTTTCAGTTTATCAACAAGGTCATAATCATTCGTGCCTGTAGCACAACTGCTGCAAATGCTGCTTTTTGTTGATGCGATTTTTTCTGTGGATGAGGCAATGTCGTCGCCGGTAATATTCTCGTGGGTTGACGCCGTTTCTTTCCGACAACCCGACACCAGCCAAATGGCCAGTGCCATCGTAATGAGTTGTATAATTTTTACCTGTTTCATAAATGTGATTTTTTAATTTCAAAAAAAATTGGTTATCCGCACCTGTCTGTCGCCATGGATTGGTATTCAGCGTCCGGCCTTTTTTCGTGGTTCCGGTACGCACGGTTTTCAATTTAAAATTTTAACTACTCTCCGGCTGTATTTGCAAGCCGGAACTGTGTTTCATACAGTCAATGCCCTATTTTTTTTCTTTGAGTCAACAGGATTAAATTCTCGCAATTGTTGCGCAATCAATTTCATCAGGAGCGGCATTTTTTTTTGCACGTTGCCGCTCACTTCAGGGGCCATTACTTAGGTAGCGATTTCACTTTTCCAGCGGCGGTCAGTTTGTTTTATTGCACTGCTCATGATGTTTAATTTAGTTTTTAAACCGGATTTTTACATGGCGTCCGGAATACCTGTCTTGTTATTCTATTTCATGCCGGGATGAAGAAAAGCACAACACAAAGGTGAAATAATGGAAGCACCCGGTCAATGTGCAATCAAACAGAAAACAATAAGTAATTAACGGAAAGCTTACCGGTTATTTAACGGATTGGCGATGATTGAATAGCGGATTTTTAGGTTAGGGGACCAAACCCAAATCACTACTGTAGCAATGACCCGCATTGCAATGGAAAATAATTGTGTCGTATACCCGGGGTTAAAAATGTTTTTTTTGATATATCTTTAAATAGCCATACGATCTATCAACCTAAAAAACTTAAATCATGAAAAGCGTTTTAATTGCAATAATTATTTTATTGCTGGGTATTATAATTTTCCTGGCATACAAACTACACGGGATCGATTCCAATACGACCGGTAACCCGGGTACAACATGTGCCAATAAATTTTGCAAGGATTATTCAAACAACCCCTGGACCGGGAAAATTAACGGTTACCTCGCAGGAATTCTGGCAAATAACTACAAGGCGGACAAGGGAAAATTTTATATAGGGAATGAGAGTGAAATCACCAATGTACCGGATGCAAAATCTGCCTGGTTTCCTTTAGAGGTTATAAAAAAATACATATTTGAAATTGAAACCAGGAATTGCAGTAAAAAGTGTTCAGATAGTATTGGTATAAGGGTTTATTATGCCAAATACCCCGATTCAACCAACCGTGTATGGACCGATTTTGGAATGGAAATGATGACCCGGTATGCCAACCATCATACACTTTTTATGGTTCCTACTTATTGGGATAGTGTATCAAATATTCACAAGGATTTTGATCCATGGGGGATCGATTGCCACGCAGCTATTAATAAAGATTCCAACTATAGACAAGGCCTTCAACCTGTATTTTTTATTGGTGGTGATGTTGATGCACAAAACCACGGAAGCCTTATTCCGCCGGATGCTGAGGCGGGGAGTAGTTTTTAGTTACTGAAATAATTTACCAGCGTGAGTACAGTTGACAAAATAATGCAGTATATTTTATACAGCCTGGAATTGATATCCTGCATAACCGGTTTTATTTACTGGAGCAAGATCAAAAATTCATTTTGGAAGTGGTTTCCAATTTACCTTGCTGTTATTTTTGTAGCGGAAATGACCGGTAATTACCTTAATTACCTAAAAGATTATTATCTGAAAAGAAGTTTTTTTAACTATTTTGTTTTACCGCTGGAATTCTTATTCATGTACTGGCTGTATTACAATTATGCCGCCGGAAAGAAGCGGAAACAACTCGTGATTTTTTGTACTGTTATTTACCTGGTCAGCTTTGTTGTCGACCAGCTTTATTTCAATGATAAAAAATTCTTTTTCGATTCCTTTTCTTATAGTATTGGAAACCTGGTTTTGCTGGTGGCGATCATATCATTTTTTATCCAGTTTTCCAGCGGGGATGAGATCATAAATTTTAAATCGTCCATCATATTCTGGGTTTCTCTGGGTTCGCTGATCTTTTACCTGGGCACGCTTCCATATTTCGGATTATTATGGCTTCTTTTTAAACAGTATAAGGACATTTATACTGTTTATAGCTACCTGGTATTTGTTTGCGACTGGATAATGTATTCACTATTTATTGTTGGATTTATATGGGGAAAACCGAAATAATTCTTGTACTGACAATTATTACGGTAATAATATTCACCTTTATTGCCGGTGTGCTGCTTTTTGTTTTTCAATACAGGAAGCGGAAGCTTTTGCATGAAAAAGAAAAAGCCGCCATTGAAAAACAACACAAACTTGACCTGTTAAATAACCTGCTCCGGATACAGCAGCAAACCATGCAATTCATAGGGAGCGAGATTCATGATAGTGTGGCGCAGAAATTAACGCTTGCTTCTATTTACACCCAGAAATTAGAATTTGAAAATAAATATCCCGGCTTGCCGGATAAGCTTGGAAAGATCAGCAGCATAATAAATGATTCGCTTTCGGAACTTCGTGATTTGGCTAAAACACTTACCAATAGTAATCTCCAGGATAAAGGGCTTACTGAATTGCTGTTGCATGAAAAGGAAAGGGTTGATGGAGCCGGTATTTGCGGGGTGAGGGTGAAGTCGGATTTTAACCGGGAGATGAGTATCACCGTTAAAAGTTTTTTGCTCCGGGTTATACAGGAATTTATTCAAAACAGCCTGAAACATTCGGGTTGCAGCCAGATAAAAATCGTATTGGCCGATGAGCCGGGCGGATTGTCTGTAAATGTTTCAGATGATGGAAAAGGTTTTGATATAGATAACCTTCATTCGGATGGAATTGGTTTAAATAATATGAAACGCCGCATTCACATGGTTGGCGGAGAATTTGATTTACAAAGCGAACCCGGAAAAGGCACAAGCCTGCAAATGTTTATTGATAATAAAAATTTACTTTCTGAATAAATAATATGTCACACACTATTGTAATTATAGACGATCATTTACTGATTGCTAAAGCAATTACTTCAATTATTGAGCAATTCAACAATTATGAAGTGTTGTATGAATGTGAAAATGGTAAAGCGATGACCGAAAAGTTTAAGCATAAAAAAAACATTCCGGATATTGTTTTGCTGGATATCTCAATGCCTGTGATGGACGGATTTGAAACTGCATTATGGCTCCGGGAAAACAACCCGGAAGTTTTGGTAATGGCATTGACCATGCAGGGTGATGATGAGTCCCTGATCCGGATGATCAAATGCGGGGCGAAGGGTTATTTGCATAAAAATGTTCACCCGGTAGAATTGGCAAAAGCGCTGGACATGCTCGTTCAGAAAGGATTTTATTATCCTGACTGGGCCACCAGCAGGGTATTGCACAATATAGCGGCGGGCAATGATGAAAAACATACCGGTTTTTCTTTAAGCGAAAGAGAAAAAGAATTTCTGAAATATGCCTGTACCGAGCTTACGTATAAAGAGATCGGTGAAAAAATGTTTTGCAGTTCCCGCACGGTGGAAAGTTACAGGGATGCTTTGTTTGAAAAACTTGGCGCCAGAACAAGAGTGGCCCTCGCTCTTTATGCGGTGAGGATTGGATTGTATAAATTATAAAGCTTACAAATATATTTACGCAGCGGTGCTTAACGCTCTTCCTGATGAATCGCCGAAATAGGGTCGCATTGCAGGCAATATTTTACCTGGGTATAACCTTTTAAGAGGATAACAATATATTGTCGTTTATTTGAGTCTCCTAAACCTTAAACCTTTAAAATAAACGCTCATGGCACTATTCTTCATCCTTTATCTCGGCTTCATTGTTTTTGTTATCGCAGGCATTTGGAAAACTTTTGAAAAAGCAAATGAGCCTGGCTGGGCATGCCTTATTCCTTTCTACAATTATTACGTGATGAGTAGGATAACCGGTGTAAAAAACTGGTGGCTCATCTTTATACCGCTTGCTAATATTTACATCGCGATTGTTATATTGATAGCAATGGCAAAGTCTTTCGGGAAAGATACCGGCTTTGGCATCGGCCTGATATTCCTGGGTTTTATCTTTTTCCCGATACTCGGTTTTGGTGATGCTGTCTACGTTGGCCCAAATGGTGTAAATGAGATGAAAAATGATATAGACGCTATCGGCCATAATTAATGTTTCAGCAAAATATAGTTCCTCCCTTTTAGAAAGGGAGCAACTTTTTTGTGCCTGGGGCTGTAGCTTTATAACCATGGTCCAAAGTTTAGATTTTTCAGCAAGGATGTAAAATATTAATGACTTTCCAGGCTTGCAGGTTTCAAAATAAATGGTTTCAAAAAAAACAGTTTGATGGCAGGTAGGTTTACCAGCGATCCAGATGATAGTGTAAATGTCTTTAGCGACATTGCCATCCGGCGGATCGCGTGCCAGCTTTTAGAAATTGTAAATTGATCATTTAATTACGGCAATAACAGCAGCTGCAAATATTTTTCTGCTCATTTATGTAATCCATACAATTTGGTCATCATAGTGCAAACCACGCTGTATGAGAAAAAAAATATCGCACCTGGCTGTTATCTCCATTTTTTTGTTCTCCCAAAAAATCGCTTCCGCCCAGGCGCCGCAACTTACCGTTGATGGCAAAACTAATAGCGGGGTGGTTTTACAAAACCTGCAAATAGCAATAAAAATTTGCGGCACCGTGGCCAAAACAACCTGGCAAATGGTTTTTCAAAACAATACCGGCAGGATATTGGAAGGCACCCTCAATTTTCCCCTGGAAGATGGCAGCTCTGTAAGCCGCTATGCCCTCGATATCAACGGCAGGATGAGAGAAGCCGTACCTGTCGACAGGGGAAAAGGTACTATGGTGTTTGAAGCCACCGAACGAAGAAGAGTGGATCCCGGCCTGCTTGAAAAAGTTGAAGGCAATACTTTCCGTACCAGGATATACCCCATCAATGCACATAGCAGCCGAACCGTGATCATAGGATATGAAGAAGAGTTGCCCTTATTGGAAAATGACCTGCTTCGCTTTTATATGCCACTGAATTTAAAGGATACCATTGCTGATTTTTCTTTAAATATTGAAGTGATACAAAGTGCCGCACAACCCGTTTTTGATACCATCCTGCCTGGACTGCATTTTGATAAAGCCAATAATGTGTATACTGCCAACCTGCACAAAACAAGCTATGTACCGGAGCATTCACTTTCATTCAGCATAGTAAAACCTTTGGATGCAACTGAAGTAATGCTACAGGAATTTGAGAATAAATATTACTACCTCATCAACACCAGGATAGAAAAAAAAGAACAGGAAAAACAAGTACCCAAAAATATTACCCTTCTTTGGGATGCATCCCTGAGCGGGGTTAACCGCAATATTAAAATTGAAACAGCATTGCTGGATGCCTATTTTAAAAAAGTAAATTCTGCAAACCTTGAGCTAATTGTATTCAGTAATAAAATTTACAGCATTAAAAAATATATGCTTCAAAATGGGAACTGGGACGAATTAAAAAAAGCGATTGATAGTATTCAATACGATGGCGCTACCAACCTTAGCAGCATACAACCGGCCAAACTTGCAGGTGACGAATTTTTATTGATGAGTGATGGCCATCAAACATTCGGCATTAATAATATTCAACCTGGCAGCAAGCCGGTCTACTGCATCAACAGTTCTGCCAGTGCCGACTACAGCAACCTGAAATATATTGCTTTAAAAACCGGTGGTGCAGTAATCGACCCGCAAAAGGAAGGTTTGACAGTTTCGCTTAAAAAACTGACAACGGTACCTTTTCAATTTATGGGCATAAAGCAAAACAATGATGTAGAAGAAAATTATCCATCCGTACCTATAACAGTGAACAATAGTTTTTCTGCTGCCGGCATCGCTACACTGGGACTAAAGGAAATCATTTTACAATTTGGCTACGGCAATAAGATCACCCTTACAAAAAAAATAATTATCCGGCCCGACAAACAACTCTGTGAAAATTTTGACATCAGCAAAGTGTTTGCACAAAAGAAAATTGCGGAGCTGGATATTCAGTATGATGAAAACAGGCAAGCCATTGAAAGCCTGGGAAAAAGGTTTGGTATAGTTACGCGGAACACTTCATTGATAGTGCTTGAGACGGTGAACGATTACCTGCAATACGATATAGAACCGCCGGCAGAATTAAGGAATGAATACGACCGGGCGATGAAGCAAAGAAGCAGGGAAATAACGTCGAAAAAGGAAGACAACCTTAAAACTTCTTTGGAAATGATGGAAGAGTTGAAAACCTGGTGGAAAAAGATTATCAAGCCGGCAGTGGCTGCTGCTAAAAAAACAGTTGTTACCAGCCAGCATCCCGTACCATCATTAACCGGTACACATCATACCAACACAATCAATAACGCCAATCCGGTATTAGTACCCCATCCAACGGGGGCTAATAAATCAATTACCGGAAGAATAACAGATGCGACAGATAACAGCCCGATCGTTGGTGTAGCAATAAAAATAAAAGGTGAGTCATCGGCTACACGATCAGATAGGAACGGCAACTTCATTTTGGAGGCAAGGGCGGGAGCTGTATTGCAATATTCAGCAGTAGGGTATACCGCTACCGAAAGCAGGATTAATAACACAACTATTCAAGTTACCATGCAGCAAGCCGTTAGCCATTTGGAAGAAGTGGTAGTAGTTGGATATGGTACACCAAGAAAAAGAGAGATTACGGGCAGCGTTCAAACAATTTCGGCAAACAACGCTATTCATTACCTACAGCCGATCGTTACCAATGAGTTATCTGGTAAAGCGGCCGGTGTACAGGTAACCGAAACAGGTTCTCCCGGGGCAATTACTAATATTATGTTGCGTGGCATGGCTTCAATTGCAACATCACCTGGCCAAGGCGATAGTATATCGCAAATCAACAGTAATATCAACACCTGGCACAGCGATTCAATAACCCTTCCGTTGAATATGGAAACAACGGATTATATCAAAATAATCAGTTCGACGGATATATCCGGCAGGTATGCAAAATATCTTGAGTTACGAAGATATTTTATGAATAGCCCAATTTACTTTTTTGAGGTAGCAGGATATTTCCTGAAAGCAGGCGATCAAGAAACCGGTCTCAAAATTTTAAGCAACCTGGCCGAACTGGAAACAGGCAGTTACGAATTATACAAGATGCTTGGCTATAAACTAAAGGAAACCGGGGACTATGAAAGCGAAATAACAGCTTTTAAAAAAGTGATTGAGCTAAGGCCATCAGATCCGCAAAGCTACCGCGATTATGCACTGGCGCTGGAAGATGCAGGCCATCACCAGGATGCACTGGACCAGCTATACCAGGGCATGACAAGAAGTTATAGCGACGAGATGAGAGACCTCTATGATGGGATTGAAGAAATATTCCTGCTGGAAATAAACAGGCTGATCTCTTTGCATCCGCAAAAGTTGAAGTTGAAAGAAATACCAAAAGCATTGATCCGGCCAATGCCGGTTGACTTAAGGATAGTAATGAACTGGAACATGAACAACACCGATATTGACTTATGGGTAACCGACCCCAATGAAGAAAAATGTATGTACAGCCATACAACCACCGCCCTTGGTGGAAGAATTTCTGATGACTTCACCGAAGGTTTTGGGCCCGAACAATTTATTTTAAAAAAAGCACAGAAAGGCAGGTACAGGATTGAAATCAATTATTTCAGCGACACACAGGCTACGCTTGCAGGACCTACAACTGTGATGGCCGAGATCTATTTACATTATGGCATGCCCAATGAAGAAAAAAGAACTGTTACACTGCAAATGGAAAAAGGTAAAAGTGGTACTATTTTTATCGGGGAGGTAACACTTTAAATGAAGCTTTATATTCACAAACAGGAATGACCAATTAGCCTGCTGTACCCTATCAAATCAGCAGGGTTTTATGAATATACACTTCAAGGTCATCTTCAATTCCCTTTGGGAAAGGAACGTTTTCAAGAACACCAACATATAATAGTGGTAACGAGGGGGTAATTTTAAATACCCGTTCATATTTATTGAGCCATACGATCAAATGCCCTTCGAGTTCTTTCAGCCTCGTAATTTCTTTTTTAAGTGAGGGATGTTCTTCTATCAGCGACAATGAATTGCGGTTATATTCACTTAATATATCGCTGGTATAGCTACGCATAATGGAATGGAGGCTTCTTTCTTCCGCATTCATGTCATTATAATATTTAAAAAAGAAATCTTCGTATTGTAATTTCCCTTTAATATGCAGGCGGCTAACTATTAGTTTCTCGAGCTGATTGCGTATTTTAGCCTGTGAAACAAATGTTGTAAAGGTTGTTCTGAGGATGTCCAGCAATTGTTTGGCCACGGATAAGTTGGAATGCCCAGGCACTGCTAAAGCATTTTTTTCAATGATTGCAAGGCCCGGAAATGCCGGGGAAGTGTTAGGTTTGATACGTTCGTTGGATGCCGCACCTAACAATTTCTCTTTAGCCTCGCTGCTGTTTAACCCTACAAGATCGCAATATACAATAGGCTTTAATAAGCCGGGAGGATCGCAAATAGCGACCCGCACCGGTAACAGTTTTCGCTTTTCGCCTTGAGGGTCATCTACAAATACGGATGTCCATTC